>NZ_JBKQWU010000028.1:0-43584 GCF_047275745.1 Amaricoccus sp. W119
ATCCGAGGTCTCCGCGCTCGAAGCTCCTCCGTGCTCATTCTCACCCATCTCAACACCTCCGTCGGCCCAAATTAAGCCGTCTGGGATGTCTCAAGAAACCCTGGGGCGGAGGACTTCGACCCGCATTTCCGGGGCGTACGCAAGGCGATCGACGATGGCACCCTCGGCGAGGTCGAGATGGTCACGATCGTCTCCCGCGATCCCGGCGCGCCGCCGATCTCCTATATCGAGCGTTCGGGCGGCATCTTCCGCGACATGACGATCCACGATTTCGACATGGCGCGCTTCCTGCTCGGCGAGGAGCCGGTGGCGGTGACGGCGCATGGCGCGGTCCTGACCGACAAGGCGATCGGCGAGGCGGGCGATTTCGACAGCGTGAACGTGCTCCTGGAGACCGCGAGCGGCAAGCAATGCGTGATCTCGAACTCGCGCCGTGCGACCTACGGCTATGACCAGCGCATCGAGGTGCTGGGCTCGAAGGGCATGGCCGCGGCCGAGAACCAGCGCGCGGTCTCGATCGAAGTCGCGACCGGCGATGGCTTCACCCGGCCGCCGCTGCTCGACTTCTTCATGGATCGCTACCCCCAGGCCTATTCCGCCGAGATCGCGAGCTTCATCGACGCGCTCGCGAGCGGCGAGCCGATGAGCCCGAGCGGCGAGGACGGCCTTCTCGCCCTCGCGCTCGCCGACGCGGCGGTGAAGTCGGTCGCGGAAGGCCGCAAAGTGAAGGTCGCCGAGATCACCGGCTGACCGGCCCGCCTGGCGGCACGTGAAACAGGGGCGGGCGCTCTACAAACCGCGCCCGCCTCTTTCCGATCTTCAGACCGCGGCGCCGGGAGCGGAACTCGCCGCGGGGGACTCGCTCGGCCCTTCATTCGGCGCCTCGTTCTCGACCTCGCCCGCCAGCGCCTTGCGCAGCGCATCCTCGCGGGTGTGGTCGAGCGAGGTCTGCAGCACGGTGCCACCGACGCCCCGCAGCGCGTCCAGCACCTTGTCCCCGGTCATCTTGCGGACCAGCACGAAGAGGACCGCCTGGCCCGCCTCGAGCTTCTGCTGGGCGAGGTCCTTCATGAACGCGTCGTCCACGCCGACATCGCTCAACGCGCCCGCGAGTGCGCCACTCGCGGCACCCGCCGCGACGCCGACCAGCGGATTGAGGAACAGGATCCCGATCAGCAGGCCCCAGAAACTGCCGCCGGCCGCTCCGACCGCGGTGGTGCTGATGAGCTGGTTGAGCTTCACATGGTCGGTCTCGGATTTCACGGCGATCACCGCGTCGCCGATCTCGATCAGATAATTCTTCTGAAGCTCGAAAAGCTTTTCGCGGACCTCCTCCGCCTGGGCTTCGGAGGGAAAGGTCACTGCGATCAGGTCGGCCATCGACTGTCTCCGTTCTGGGACATATTCGAGGGGGAGGCGGGAGCCCAGGCATCGGATCTGCCTTCGGATCTCGTCTCCCGCGCGGTTGTCAACGCGGGTATGGCGCGGTTCAGCGACAGGCCGGCAGTCGCGTTCCCGCCGCCGCGCCGGCGCCGGCGCCGACGGCCGTCGCAACCCGCTTGCCGGTGCCGCCGCCGATCTGGTTGCCGAGCACGCCGCCGATCGCCGCGCCGCCGAGAACGCCGCCCGCGCACTGGATCTGCCTGTTCGTCTGGGGATCGTTGGTACAGCCGGCGACGGCGAAGCCGGCCAGCGCGATCAGGATCAGGCTCGTCTTCATCAGGCACCTCACTGCGCTATCGAGGCCGGCCGTTTCCGGTCCCGATATCAAATGCGCGACGCCGCCTCATTGTTCCCCGAGGCGGCGTCGTCGCTCAGTCGAGCCGGCCGTCGCCGTTGCCGTCCGCCGCGTCGAAGTCGCTCATCGCCCCGGCGAGCAACTCGTTCTTCGACAGCCGCTCGTCACCGTTGGTGTCGGCATTCCTGAACTGCCCGAGCATGATCCAGACCCGTGCCTCTTCCCAGCTCAGGTAGGTATTGCCGTCGGTGTCGAGTTGGGTATGGGCGGCGTCGACCGCCGTGCCCATCTCCGGCTTGGTGACCGCGCCATCGCCGTCACGATCGACGATGGAAAGCTCCTGCTGGGTCAGTTGCTGGGCGAAGGCCGGCACGGTGGCGAGTGCCAGACCGGCCGCGATGATCAAAGGAAGGCGCATGGTGATCCTCCTCATCAGCGGCAGGCCAGGGTGCCGACCCCGGCCCCGATGCCGGCTCCGGCCGCGGTCATGAAGTCCTGACCCTTGCCGCCGCCGAACGCGTGGCCCGCGAGGCCGCCAATCAGGGCGCCCGTCAGCGTACCGGCCGCGCAACCGAGTTCGTGCTTCTGCTCGGGCGTGGTCGTCCCGCCGCAGCCCGCCAGCAGAAGCAGGGCTCCCGCCATGGCCGCGAAAGCTGTTCGCAACATCGGATCCTCCTTTCCAGTCGCCTCACGATCGGAGGCGCACAGGAAATTTACCCAAGGGCGACGTGTGGTTCCATGTTTTTCGACACCGCGATCCCGCGGCGATGCGCCTCGGCGATGACGCGCGAGGCGGCCTCCACCGCGCCCCGGCCATGCGCGATGGCGAGCGCGTCGAGCGCCGTTTCAACCGTGGCGAGTGTTCCGAGCAGCGTCGGCGGGTTCAGATGCCCCATATGCGCGATGCGGAACATGCTCGCCGGATCGCTGCCCGGCGCTTCGAGCCCGATGCCGAGCGTGACGCCCGCGATCTCCTCGCACCAGGTCCTGATCCGCGATGCGTCGCCCGGGCCGGTCCGGATCGTCGTGACCGCGCGGCTCCGGTGCGCCGGATCGGGAATGTTGAGCTCCAGCGCGCCCTCGGCCCCCCAGGCCTCGACCGCGGCCGCCACGGCGCCGGCGAAGACCTCGTGCCGGGCCCAGACCTTCGCGAGCCCTTCCTCGCGCAGGATCATGTCGAGCGCCTCGCGCAGGCCGTAGAGGTGATGGGTGGGCGCGGTGCCGTTGAAGAGTTCGTAGAAGCGGCTCGGGGCGACCCGGGGCTGCCAGTCCCAGTAGGGGCTCGCGCAGGGAACCGCCGCTTCGAGCGCGCGCGCGTTCTGGAAGGTGAAGGCGACGCCCGGCGGCGTCATCAGGCCCTTCTGGCAGGCGGAGATCATCACGTCGGCGCCCCAGGCGTCCATCTCGAAGCGGTCGCTCCCGAGGCTCGCCACACAGTCGATCGCGAGCAGCGCCGGATGCCCGGCGGCGTCCATCGCCGCGCGGAGCGCCGTCACATCGGTCAGCGCCGAGGAGGCGGTGTCGGTCTGGGTGCTGAGGACGGCGCGAATCCGGCGATCCCGGTCGGCGCGCAGCGCATCCTCGATCCGGCCCGGCTCCATCTCGCCCCGGAAGCCGAAGTCGAGCGTCTCGACCTCGATCCCCATGCGCCGCGCGGTCTCGGCCCAGCCGCGGCCGAACCGGCCGGAAAAGAGCGCCAGGACCCGGTCGCCCGGCCGGGCGATATTCGCGAGCGAGGCCTCCCACATCGCATGGCCATTGCCGATGTACATGGCGACCGAGCCGTCCGTCCGCGCCACCCGCCGGAGGTCGGCGCGGATCGAGTCCGTCATCTCGACCAGCTCGCCCTCGTAGATGTTCGGGGCGGCGCGGTGCATCGCATTGAGCACGCGGTCGGGGATCATCGAAGGTCCGGGAATAGCGCGGACCGCGCGCCCATACGAAAACGACATGCGAGAAAGCTCCATTGGCGCGACGAATCTAAGGGATCGCATCGGCGCGCGAAATGGCGAATCCGGTTTGTCGCAGGAGAACGCGCGTGGTACGCCTCCGGAATCTTCAGGGAACCGACATGCCAAGACGAAGACCCAAGCCGAGCGAGCCGCGGACCCGCCCATTCGCGAGGCTGTGGCGGGAATGGCTGCGCCCGAGCTGGAAGACCGCCGCCTTCGCTTTCGCGATGATGATCATCGTGGCGCTTGCTTCCGCCGGCTACACGAAGCTGATCCAGGAGGTGATGAACTCCTTCGAGGACAGCGACTTCTCCGTGATCTGGTGGGGGCCGCTCGGGGTCATCATCCTGACCGCGATGAAGGGTCTCGCCGACTATTACCGCGAGACCTCGTCCAACCGGTTCGTCACCCGGATGGAGGCGGATCTGCAGAAACAGATGTTCCGCCAACTGGTCGGGAGCGACCTCGCCCGCCTCGCGACCGAGGCGCCGGCGGGGCTCGCCGCGCGGTTCTCCTCCGACATCACGCTCATCAGCGGCGCGGTCCGGGGTGCGATGGGCGGGCTGTCGGGCATCCTGATCATGGTGTTTTCCTTCGCGGCCATGCTGACGATCGACGTGCCGCTCACCGTGGCGATGATCCTGATCTTCGGCATCGCCGTCCTGCCGGTGAACCTGATCGGCTCGCGGCTGAAGAAGCTCAGCCGCAAGACCCAGGCCGAGATCTCCTCGATGACGAGCGAGGTGACCGAGGGGCTCTCGGGGATACGCATGGCGCGGACCTATCAGCTGGAGGAACCGCTGTCGGAGAACGCGGCGAGCGTCTTCGAGCGGCTGTTCGGGCTCAAGAACAAGCAGAACCAGTGGAGCGCCCGCGTCTCGCCCCTGATGGAGACGCTGGCGGGCGGCGCGGTCGCGGTGCTCCTGCTCGTCGTCGGCATCCGGATGAGCCACGGCACGATCTCGATCGCCGATTTCACCGGACTCCTGACCGGGCTCGGCGTCGCCTCGGGGCCGGCGCGGCGCCTCGGCAGCACCTACGCGCAGATGCAGCAGGGCGCGGGCGCGCTCGAACGCGTCTTCATGCTCTTCGACGCGAAGAACACGATCGTGGACGGCTCGGAGACGATCGCGCGTGCGAAGGGCGGTATCCGCTTCGAGGATGTCCAGTTCGCCTATCCCAACGGCCATGTCGCGCTCAGCGACTTCACGCTCGACATCCCGGCCGGGACACGGACCGCCTTTGTCGGCCGCTCCGGCGCGGGCAAGTCCACGGTCTTCAACCTGCTTCCCCGTCTCTACGATCCGACCGGCGGCCGGGTGCTGCTCGACGGGCACGACCTGCGCGATCTGACCCTGACGTCGCTCCGCGAGCAGATCGCCGTGGTGAGCCAGGATTCGATCCTGCTCTCGGCGAGCGTGGCGCAGAACATCGGCTTCGGCCGGCGCTCCGCCTCGCGCGGGGAGATCGAGGCGGCGGCCCGGGACGCGGCGGCGGACGGGTTCATCTCGGCCCTGCCGGACGGCTACGAGACCCGCGTCAGCCCCTCGGCCGGCCAGTTCTCGGGCGGCGAGCGCCAGCGGCTCTCGATCGCGCGGGCGATTCTCCGCGACGCGCCGGTCCTCCTGCTCGACGAGCCGACCTCCGCGCTCGACGCCGAGAGCGAGGCGGCGATCAGGGGCGCGCTCGACCGGCTCGCGGCCGGGCGCACCACGCTCGTCATCGCGCACCGGCTTGCCACCATCCTCGACGCCGACCATATCGTCGTCATGGATCGCGGGCGTATCGTGGAGCAGGGGACGCATCGGGAGCTGCTGGAGCACGGCGGGCTCTACGCCGACCTCTACGCGCTTCAGTTCGCGGGTGCCTGAGGAGGAGAGATGACCGCTGGATTGCACGCGACCGACCGCGCGGTGCTGCGCGTCTCGGGCCCGGAGGCGCGGGAGTTCCTGCAGAACCTCGTCACAAACGACGTGGGCCGGCTCGGTCAGGGCGCGGTCTACGCGGCGCTGCTGACGCCGCAGGGCAAGTATCTGTTCGATTTCTTCCTCGTCGCCGATGGCGAGACGATCCTGATCGATGTCGCCGCCGACCGGGCGGAGGCGCTCGCGCGGCGGCTCGCGATGTACCGGCTGCGGGCGAAGGTCGATCTGGATGTGACCGATCTCGCCGTGGTGATCGGGATCGGTCCGTTGCCGGATGTGCCGCTCGTCTTCGCCGACCCGAGGCTCGCCGCGCTCGGCTGGCGGGCCTACGGGGCCGACGCCGGGAGCATTCTCGCCGGGATCAGGCCGCTCGACCAGGAGGAACTGACGGTGCTTCGGGTCGCCCATGTGGTGCCGGAGGCCGGCGTCGAACTGATCCCCGACGAGAGTTATATCCTCGAAATGGGCTTCGAGCGGCTTCACGGCGTCGACTTCCGCAAGGGCTGCTACGTCGGCCAGGAAGTGACCGCGCGCATGAAGCACAAGACCGAGCTTCGCAAGGGGCTGGTCCGCGTCGCCGTCGCGGGCGATGCCCCGGCGCCGGGCACGGAGATCCGGTCGGGCGAGAAAACGGTCGGAACGCTGCTCACCAGCGCGGGCGGCGCGGGCCTCGCCTATCTGCGTTTCGACCGCGCCGGCGGCGACCTCACCGCCGGGCACGCGCGGGTTCGGACCGAGACGTAGGACGGGCCAAGGTCCGCCCTGCGCGGTCCGGAGACCCGCCCTACGAGTCCCGCAGGATCGTGGTCAACTGCTCGAAGGCGGCGGTGTTCGCGGCGATCAGGTCACCGTCTTCGAGCAGGTCGGCGCCGTCGTCGAACGGCCCGACGAAACCGCCCGCCTCGCGCACGATGACGATCCCGGCCGCCATGTCCCAGGGCTTCAGCCCGTGCTGCCAGAACCCGTCATACCTTCCGGCCGCCACATACGAGAGATCGAGCGCGGCGGAGCCGGAGCGCCGGAAGCCCGCCACCCGCGGCACGACATTGGCAAGCTCGCGCAGGGTGCGCGGCAGGTGCCGCCCGCCGGAGGGCACCATCCCGGTCCCCACCACCATCTCGATCAGGTCGCGCCGCCCCGAGACGCGGATGCGGCGGTCGTTGAGGTAGGCGCCGGCGCCCTTCTCGGCGACGAACATCTCGTCCTTGGCGGGATCGTAGACCACGCCCGCGACGATCTCGCCCTTGTGCTCCAGCCCGATCGAGACCGCCCAGTGCGGGATGCCGTGCAGGAAGTTCGACGTGCCGTCGAGCGGATCGACGATCCAGCGGCGCGTGGGGTCCGCGCCCTTGACCTCCTCGCTCTCCTCGCCGAGCCAGCCGTAGTTCGGCCGCGCCTCGGTCAGTTCGTCGCGGATCACCTGCTCGGCCTTCATGTCGGCGCGGCTGACGAAATCGCCGGGGCCCTTGGCGGAGACCTGCAGGTTCTCGACCTCGCCGAAGTCGCGCAGGAGCCCGCGGGCGGCCTTGCGCGCGGCGCGGATCATCACGTTCACATTGGCCGAGGCCTGGGTCATCTGGTGCTACCTGAACTCTTGGAAGGGCGCCGTTCACCCGCCCGAAACGGAAGGCGGGCGTTCAGCGGCGCTGATAGGTGAAGGTGTAGAAGGCGTCGAGACCGGGCCATTCGCCCCGGTCGATGACACCGTCCTTGTTGGTGTCGAAGCGGTTGAAGCTCACTTCCTTCAGCTTCGGCATCACGAAGCGGGTTTCCTCGAAGGTCACCATGCCGTCGCGGCTCGCGTCGGCGCGACCGAAGGCGACGGCGCCGGCGCTTCCGGTGGAGGCGGCGACGATGCCAAGGGCGAGTGCGAGGCGGACGGGACGGTGAAGGGACATGGCGCGACCTCCGGATCTGATCGCGCGTCCCTAGCAGAGCCGGGGCGGAAGTTGAAGCCGGGCTCAGCCGAGCGTGACGAGCGCCTTGATCGGCAGGTGATCCGAGGCGCGGCGGGCGAGTGGGCTGTCGTGGGCCTCGACCGCGCCGAGGATGCCCGCCGGACGCGCGATCATCCGGTCGAGCGCGAGGATCGGATAATAGGCGGGGAAGCTCGGGACACCGACGCCGAGCGGCCCGAATCCGGCGGCGAAGCCCGCGAGCGCCGAGCGATGCTCCCGCCGCCATTCGTTCATGTCGCCCATCAGCACGGTCGGGCCGTCCGCGGCCTCGGCGGCATGTGCGAGCAGCGAGCCGACCTGCAGGAGCCGCGAATGCCGCAGCAGGCCGAGATGGACGCCCAGCACGCGCACGCCGCCCTGCGGCAGGCGGAGGTCGGCCATCAGCGCCCCGCGCGGTTCGAGCCCGGGCAGGGTGACCTGGCGGATCAGCCCCGCGTCGCCGCCACGATGCAGCAGCAGGTTGCCGTGCCAGCCGTGGCCCATATGCCCGTTCGCCACCGGAACCGGGCGGAGACCCGTGGCCTTTTCGAGCGCGGCGAGATCGATGAGCCCCCGGCGGTCGCCGAACCGGCGGTCGGCCTCCTGCAGCGCGATCACGTCCGGGTCGATCTCGGCGATCACCCGGATGATCCGCGCGGGATCGAAGCGCCGGTCGACACCGACGCATTTGTGAACGTTGTAGGAAGCGAAAAGCGCGGTCGCCGCCATCGCGTCGAATCTCCGGTCCCGTGTCCGAGGCTAGGCCGGCGGCCGCGCGCGCGGCAACCGGTCGTCGAAATCGCTCAGGAACTCCGTATGCGTGACGAGGCCGTCCGGTGTGAGCAGGTGAAGCTGAAAGCCCGGTGCCTGCCGGACGAGCGGCGCGCGGATCGCGGGCTCGAACAGCGGCACCGCCCAGGCGACCGAGGGGCAGACGCCGCAGACGGTCCCGGCGAAGGGCGCGGCGACCGCGCGATGCACATGCCCGCAACAGACGCGCAGCACGTTGGGGAAGGCGCGGATGATCGCGGCCAGGGGCTCGGGGTCCCGCAGGCGCCAGATGTCCATCGCTTCGATCCCGGTCACGATCGGCGGATGATGCATGAAGACGATCGCCGGGCGTCCCGCGGCCGCGTCGAGCCGCGCTGCGAGCCAGGAGAGGCGCTCGGGCGAAAGTTCGCCCGAGGGATCGCCCTCCAGCGCCAGAGTGTCGAGCCCGAGGATGAGGGCGGGCAGGTCCTCGACCGCGACCTGAAGCCCGAGCGACGGATCGCCGGCCATGCGGACGGGCGAATCGGACAGAGCCTCGGCGAAGGCGTCCCGGCGGTCGTGATTGCCGGGGATCGCCGCCATCGGCATGTCGAACCCGCCGACGAGGCCGAGGAAATGCGCGTATTCCTCCGGCCTGCCGTTCTCGGTCAGGTCGCCCGTGAAGAAAACGAGATCGGGGCGGGGATCGAGCCGCGCGATCCGGGTCAGGACGGCGGTCAGCGCCGCCGCCGGGTCGTAGCCGCCGAAGAGAATCGTCCCCGGCAGCGAGACATGTGGATCGGTGACCTGCGCGATCAGAATTCTACCTCCCCGGAGCGGTCAGGCGCCGCTCCGAGATCTTCGCGTGGTCCCGGCTCAGCCGATGAAGACCGAGCGCAGCGGCGGGAAGCCGTTGAAACCGACCGAGGAGTAGCTCGTCGTATAGGCGCCGGTGCAGAGGATACGCACCTTGTCGCCGTCTGTCAGGTCCAGCGGCAGCTGCACCGGGCGCTTCTCGTAGAGCACATCGGCCGAATCGCAGGACGGACCCGCGAGCACGCAGGGGCCGGTCTCGCAGTCGTCGCCATGGCGGGTCTCGAACTGGTAGCGGATCGCCTCGTCCATCGTCTCGGCGAGGCCGGAGAACTTGCCGATGTCGAGGAAGACCCAGCGCTGCAGGTCGTCCTGGTCCTTCTTCGAGACGAGCAGCACCTCGGCCACGATCACGCCGGCCTCGGCGACGAGGCCGCGGCCCGGTTCCGCCATCACTTCGACATCCTCGCCGAAGCGGACGCGGACCATCCGCATCACTTCCGCCGCGTAATCCTCGGTCGCGGGCAGCGGCGCGCCGTAGAAGGCCGGGAAACCGCCGCCGATGTTGAGGATGCGCAGATCATGGCCGTTCCCGAGCGCCTCGCTCCAGAGAGCGAGCGCGCCGTCGAGCGCGTCGGCCCACATGCGCGGCTCGCGCATCTGGCTGCCGGGGTGGAAGGAGATGCCGGCGACATCGAGGCCGAGGTAGCGGCCGAGATCCATCAGGCGCAGCGCCTCGCGGGGCGAGCAGCCGAACTTGCGGGTGAGCGGCCAGTCCGCGTCGCTGGATTCGACCAGCATGCGCACGATGACGCGGGCGCCGGGCGCATGCGCGGCGATCTTGCGAAGCTCGGGCTCGGCATCGACGGCGAACTGCTCCACGCCGACGGCATGGGCGTAGGCGATGTCCGAGGCGCGCTTGATTGTGTTGCCGAAGGCGATCTCGGAGGCGGGGATGCCCTGTTCGAGGCAGAGGTCGATCTCGCCCTTCGAGGCGCAGTCGAAGCGCGCGCCGCGGGCATGGAGCGCCGCGACGATCTCGGGGGCCGGGTTCGCCTTCACGGCGTAATGCACGGAGGCATCGCCAAGCCCCGCGACGAGCGCGTCATATTTCGCGCGCAGCATGTCGAGGTCGAAGATGACCGTCGGCTCGGCGAAGTCGTTCTCGCGGATGAATGCGTCCTGACGGGCACTGACCGCGCTCTTGGCGGGGTTCGGATCGACCAGGGATGCGGAGGTTTTGCCCAGACGGGCGGTGGCGTTCAACATGGTCATCTCCATCAGACCCGGGGGAATTAACCCCCTCGTTTCCAAAAGAGACGTTACCGTCGCTACATGAAACCACGTGTCAGTCGCGGCCGAGCAGAGGTGCGTGCGTTGGCGTCAGGGGCGGGATATGAGGCCGTTCGCCCCGCGGATCAAGCATTTTCTCACCTGACGGGCGAATAATTTCCGACCAATGCGCTTTGTGTGACGCCGCATGGCAAGGCATTAGGGAACCATGAATTTTTTGCGAAGTGCTTGACGCGGTTTTCGCTCGGGAATCACCCGCGGCCGGCCCGCCCGGCATGCGAGGAACTGTCGCAGGGGCACGGGAGGCCGGGCGCGCGTCCCGTCACGGCGGCGATCCGAAACGGTGATCCCGGCGGTTCGCGGCGCGGCGAACGCCCGTCAGGGGTTGCCCTTCGGCGGCCAAGGCTGATGTGATCCCGTGACCGGCCCCGTGACCATCCCCGTGGCCGGTTCGATGACGCCGAGAAACCGGAAGGCCTGACATGCCCCGCAACCGCACGGACGCCACGCGGCGCCTCGTTCCCGATCCCGCCGACCCGATCTCGGCGCGGATGGCGAGCCGGCCGGTCGAATTTCCGGCCATTCACGCGGACGGCAGGGTGACCTTCCGCCTCGACGCGCCCGAGGCGGCGGCCGTGACACTGCGTAACACCACCGGCGGTCTCGCTTCCGCCGCCTGGCCCGAGGGCGAATCGGTCGCGATGACGAAGGACGGCGCGGGCGTCTGGACGGTGACGATCGGCCCGGTCCCGCCGGAATTCTACACCTACGCCTTCTTCGTGGATGGTCTGAACGTGCTCGATCCGGAGAACCCGCTCGTCACCCGGGATGGCCCCGGATATCGCAGCCGCCTCGAGATCCCCGGCGAGCGGACGGTGAACTACGCCTATCGCGAGGTGCCGCACGGTACGCTGTCGCGGATCTATGTGCCCTACCCGAGCCTCGGGATCGAGAAGCGCACGCTGGTCTATACGCCGCCGGGCTATGAACATTCGGACGAGAGCTTCCCCGTGCTCTATCTCCAGCACGGCGGCGGCGGCGACGAGGAGGCCTGGACCGAGCTTGGCCGCGTGCCGGAGATCATGGACAACCTGATCGCCCAGGGGCTGGCGCGGCCGATGATCGTGGTGATGAGCAACATCTATTTCGATCAGGTCGCCGCGCGCGACTATATCCCGGTCGTTCCCGCGCCCGGCATCCCGCCCGATCCGATGATCTTTCCAAAGGCGCTGGTCGCGGATCTCGTTCCGCATGTCGAGGCGACCTACCGCGGGCGGGCGGACCCGGCGTATCGCGCGGTCGCGGGCCTGTCGCGGGGCGGAATCATGAGCTTCGCGGCCGCCTTCGACAATATCGACATGTTCGACTGGGTCGGAACCTTCGCCGCCGCCTGGTCGCTGATGCCGGGGCTGGGCCGCGACATCCCGCCCCCGCCGGACGCAGACGACCTGCGCGGCCCGGAGATCGGCCGCGGCGTCGATCGGGAAAGGATGGCCGCGGACTATCCTGCGATCGGGCCCGAGGCGAACGAGACGCTGCGCCTTCTCTACGTCGGCGTGGGGGAGAAGGACGGGCTTATCTCGGCGCATCGCGACGTGCGCGACCTCCTGAGGGCCAAGGGGGTCGAATTCGAATGCCTGGAACTGCCGGGCTTCGGCCACGAATGGCCCTACTGGCGCGTGGCCTTCCAGGATTTCGTCCGGCGGATCTTCCGGTGATCGCAGCGAGGGGCGGGCGCGGTAATGAGCATGGCCGGCGGCGCCGCGATCGTCTATGGCGGATATCCTGATCGGGCCGCGGCGGGGGAGGATCGATTGGCTGATCTCGTTTCCAGACTCAACGATGTGCGTGACCGGATCGCGCGGGCCGCGCTCGGGTCGGGTCGCGCGTCCGATGCCGTGCGCCTCGTTCTCGTCACCAAGACGGTCCCGGCGGAGCGCCTTCGCGACGTCATCCGCGCCGGGGCGACGGATCTCGGCGAGAACAAGGTCCAGGAGGGGCTGGCGAAGGCTCAGGCGCTCGAAGGGGTGGTGGAGGGAGGGCCCGTGCGCTGGTCGATGATCGGCCACCTGCAGAGCAACAAGGTCCGGGACGCGCTGCGTTTCGCGAGCGAGGTCCAGTCGCTCGACCGGCTTTCGCTGGCGCGCGAGCTCGAGAAACGGCTGCTGCGCGAGGGGCGGGGCCTCGACGTGCTGGTGCAGGTCAACACCTCCGGGGAGGCGAGCAAGTACGGCTTGGCGCCGGAGGATGTTCCGGGCTACCTGAGGGAATTGACCGCGTTCGACACGCTGCGGCCGAGGGGGTTCATGACGCTCGCCACCTTCACCTCCGACGAGGCCGAGGTCCGCCGCTGCTTCCGCCTCCTGCGCGACATCCGTGACCGGGCGATGAACGACGCACCGGGCGGGGAGGCGTTGACGGAGCTCTCCATGGGCATGTCCGGCGATTACGAATGGGCGATCGCCGAGGGCGCGACCATCGTGCGCGTCGGGCAGGCGGTGTTCGGCGCGCGGCCGCTGCCGGATTCCCACTACTGGCCCGGCGCGGCGGGGACGACCTGATGCTCATCATCTCGATCCAGAGCCAGGTCGTGCACGGCCATGTCGGCAACAGCGCCGCGGTCTTTCCCATGCAGGCCGAGGGCGTGAACGTGGCGGCGGTGCCCACGGCGCTCCTCTCCAATCACCCGCATTATCCGACGATGCGCGGCCGCATCCTCGACGCGGATCTCGTCGCCGACCTGCTGCTGGGCGTGGAGGAGCGCGGGCTGGTCGAACGGGCCTCGGTGCTCGTAACCGGCTATCTCGGCTCACCTGCGATCGGCGCGGCGGTGGCGGATTTCGTCGAGCGGGCGATGGGCCGCAACCCCGGTCTGATCTATCTCTGCGATCCGGTCATGGGGGACGACGATCTCGGTGTCTTCGTCGCCGATGGCATGGCGGAGGTCTTCGGCCAGCGGCTCGTCCCCATGGCCTCGCTGATCTCGCCGAACCAGTTCGAGCTCGAACTGCTCACGGGGGTGAAGGCGCGGGACGTGGCGGGGCTTCTCGCCGCCGCGGAGGCCATCGAGGGTCGCGGCTGCCCGGGCGTGATCGCGACGGGCTGTGAGCTCGCGGATACGCCGGAGGGGCAGGTGGAGACCATTTTCGTCACTGGCGGGGAGCTTGTCCGGTTCGCGACACCCCGGCTGCCGATCCGTCCCTGCGGCACCGGCGATCTGCTCACCGGCCTGGTCGCGGCGCATCTCGCCAAGGGTATCGCCCCGGACGAGGCGCTGCGGCGCGCGGTCGCGGGGACATTCGAGGTCCTGAAGCGGACCGAGGCCGCGGCGGCCGAGGAGATGCGCCTCGTGCGCTGAGCGGACCGCCCCGGCCGGTTCAAGGCGCCAGGGCGCTCCTCGCGGCGCCGCCGGGAGTGGCGTTGCCGGGCGTTTCTCCGAATGCACCCTCGAAGGCTTCCCGCCCGAACGCGCTCCCGAAGCCGCGCCGCAAGGCCTCGGGGCCGAGCGGCTCTATGATCGGCAGCCGGCCGAGAACCCTGACCCGCCCCATCCGGGCGATGATCGCCACCGTCTCGGGCTCGTCCTCGCCGATGAAGGCGACACCCAGGACCGGCACCGCGCGCCGCCGCAGCGCGTCGAGAGACAGGAGCGTGTGGTTGATCGTGCCGAGCCGCGTGCGGGCGCAGAGGATGGCGGGCGCGCGCCAGCGGGCGAAGACGTCGAGGTAGGTGAGGCTCGACGTGAGGGGCACCATCAGACCTCCGGCGCCCTCGATCACCAGCGTGCCGGGGAGGCGTGGAATAGCGAGTCGCTCGGGTTCGATCGCGATGCCGTCGATCCGCGCCGCCAGATGCGGCGACGCGGGCGTACGGAGGCGATAGGCTTCGGGCATCACGCGTCCCGCGGCAAGTCCGCCGAGCCGCGCCGCGGTTTCGCTGTCGGTTTCCTCACCGAGCCCGGCCTGCACCGGCTTCCAGTAGCTCGCGCCGAGCAGCGACGCGAGCCCGGCGGCGAAGACGGTCTTGCCCACGCCCGTATCCGTGCCGGTGACGACCAGCGCCCGCGTCATGGCGCCGCCGCTGCCTCGGCCGGGCAGGCACGCGGTGACACCTCGCCGCCGCTCCGGGGCCCCGCCGCGCGCATGCCGAGACGTGCGAGCAGGTCCGCGTCCCGGTCGCGTTCGGGATTGCCCGCGGTCAGCAGCGTGTCGCCGGTGAAGATCGAATTCGCCCCGGCGAGGAAGCAGAGCGCCTGCGCCTCGTCGCTCATCGCGTCGCGGCCGGCGGAGAGCCTGACGACGCTTCCGGGCATCAGGATTCGCGCCAGCGCGACCAGGCGGGCGAAAGCGATGGCATCGGCGGGCTCCGCCCTCTCCATCACCGGCGCGCCCTCGATCTCCGTCCACATGTTGAGCGGCACGCTCTCGGGATGCCGGTCGAGCGTCGCGAGCGTCACCAGCATCGAGATCCGGTCCTCCACCGTCTCGCCCATGCCGACGATGCCGCCGCAACAGACCTTGATGCCGCCCTCACGCACCTTCGCCAGCGTCTCCAGCCGGTCGTCCATCGTCCGCGTGGTGATGATCTCGGGATAGAAGTCCCGCGACGTGTCGATGTTGTGGTTGTAGTAGTCGAGCCCGGCTTCCGCGAGGCGGCTGACCTGCGGCGCGGTGAGCATCCCGAGCGTCACGCAGGTTTCCATGCCGAGCGCCTTCACCCCCTCGATCATCGCGCAGACCGCTGCCATGTCGCGGTCCTTGGGGCCGCGCCAGGCGGCGCCCATACAGAAGCGCGTAGCGCCTCCCGCCCTGGCGCGACGTGCCTCGGCGAGCACGCTCTCGACCTCCATCAGCTTCGTCGCCTTGACCCCGGTCGCCCAATGCGCGCTCTGCGAGCAGTAGCCGCAATCCTCGGGGCAGCCGCCGGTCTTGATCGAGAGCAGCGTCGCGGTCTCGATCTCGGCCGGGTCGAAATGCTGGCGATGGATGGCCTGCGCGCGGAACAGGAGCTCGGGGAAGGGCAGGGCGTGGATCTCCCGCGCCTCGCTTTCCGTCCAGTCGGTGCGGAGAGGGGCGGGTGCCCCCCGTTCGGCCCGCCCCTGTCCGTTCCGATCCCGGGACGAGTCGATCGTCGCGGCGCCGTCCATCATCGCCCGAGCTTCCCGAGGAAGCGGCTGGGCACCATCGCAGCGCCGAAGGCGACCATGGCGATGTTGATGAGGTCGCCAAGGATGAAGGGCGTGAAGCCGAGAGCTATGACCTGACCCGCCGGGACATAGATCGTGAGCCAGGCGAGGCCGAGCGCGTAGGTGACGCCGAGGCCCGCGAGCATCGCGATCACCCGTCCGATCGTGCCGCGGCCGAGCGCCAGCGCCCCGGACACCCAACTCGCGAGAAGGTAGCCGGCGAGGTAGCCGCCGGTCGGGCCGGCCATGTAGGCGAGGCCGATTCCGCGTTCCGGCGTTCCCGAGAAGACCGGCAGCCCGGCGGCCCCGACCGCGAGATAGGCGAGGAAGGTCGCCGTGGCGAGACGCGGCCCCACGGCGAGCGCGATTCCCATGACCGCGAGCGTGTGAAGCGTCATCGGCACCGGCCAGGACGGCACGCGCAGCTTGGCGCAAAGCGTGATCAGCGCGACGCCGAGCACCACGACGGCGGTGGTCCTCGCGGCGGCCTGAAGGCTGGGCCGCGAAACGGCGGAGTTCCAGTTCATGTCGGTTCCTTCTGTTTTATAGATAATTTTGTGCAGTATCTATCAAAATGCATAGATTGGAATCGATCCGCAGCGCAATATAGATAATTAGCCGAGAGCAAATCCGACGCGGCCGCCTGGCGCCTGCGCGCCGCGGTAACCGGCCCGCTGGACGTGGCGCGCGAGCGTCGCGCAGGCGGCTTCGGTATCGCCCTTGCGCAGGGCGGCGAGAATCGCCCGGTGGTCGTGATCGGTCCGGCGTTCCCAACCCGTCTGCCAGGCCGAGAACAGGAAACGCGCGCTGGCGGCGTGCAGGTCGTCGATGGTGGCGAGCAGGCGCGGCATGGCGCAGGGCTCGACGATCAGGCGGTGAAACCGCCGGTTCGCCTCTTCCCAGGCGCGAACCTCGTGCGATTCGTCGCCGGCCCGTGTCGCCTCCTCCGCGGCGTCGAGAACCGCCGAGGTCAGGTGCGGGGCCGCGTGGCGCAGGGCGAGCACTTCGAGCGCGGCGCGCATTTCGGCCACCTCCCGCAACTCCGAGGTGTCGAAGGCGGCCACGCGCACCCCGCGCCGCGGCTCGCTCACCGCCAGCCCCTGTGCTTCCAGCCGCCGGAAGGCTTCGCGCACCGGTACATGGCTGGCGCCGAATTCCTCGGCGATGTGATCCTGCCTCAGCCGCGCGCCGGGCAGGATCTCGCCCGCGATGATCCGGTCCGCGAGGACGCGGGCGATACGGGCCGTCAATGTTTCTTCCGATTTCGCGCGCATGTTTTGTAGATAATTCGTCGCGCGCGGATTGTCGAACCTGATCGGCGAGCTGGTCGCGGGGACTCGTCGCGCCGTCGCGCGAAGCCGGGGTGGCGTCAGAGCTGGTCCAGTTGCCGCCTTATATGCGCCGCCTCGGCCGGGGTGTTGGCGAGCGCGATGGCGCGGTTGAAGGCGTCGCGGGCTTCTTCGGCGCGGCGCAGGTCGCGCAGGATCGTGCCGCGCACGCCGTGGAAGTAGAAATAGCCGTCGAGGGGCGCCGCCAGCGGCTCGATCACTTCGAGCGCCGCCCCCGGACCCCGCAGCTTCGACACCGCGACCGCGCGGTTCAGCGTGATGACCGGCGAGGGCGTGCGCTGCTCCAGTGCCCGGTAGAGCGCCTCGATCCCGGCCCAGTCGGTCTCCTCGGGCCGGGCCGCCCGCGCGTGCAGCGCGGCGATGGCGGCCTGGATCTGATAGGGCCCGGGGCGGTGGCGCAGCATCGCCTTGTCGATCATCACCAACGCCTCGGCGATCATCCGGCGGTCCCAGAGGCCGCGGTCCTGGTCCTCCAGCAGGATCACCGCGCCCTCGCCGTCGAAACGCGCCTTGCGCCGCGAATGCTGGATGAGCATGAGCGCCAGCAGGCCCATCATCTCCGGCTCGGACGGGAACATCCGCAGGAGCAGCCGTGCCAGGCGGATCGCCTCGTCGCAGAGGCCCGCGCGTTCGCTGGTGGGCTCGGCGTCGGTATAGCCTTCGTTGAACACCAGATAGATCATGGCGGCGACGGCCTCGAACCGTTCCGCGCGCTCGACCGGGCCGGGCGTCTCGAAGGGAATGTCGGCGCTGGCGATCCGGGCCTTGGCGCGGGTGATGCGCTGCTCCATCGCCTTTTCCTTCACGAGGAAGGCGGCCGCGATCCGTGCGACCGGCAGGCCCGAGACGATCCTGAGCGCCAGCGCGATCTGCTGCGTCGCCGGAAGCTCGGGATGGCAGCAGACGAAGAGCAGCCTAAGGATGTCGTGGCGGTAGTCGGCGGCGTCCAGCCGCTCGGCCATGTCGGGTTCCTCCGCCTCGGCCTCGAAGGCGGCGTCGCCGGGTGGCAGATGCGTGAGGCGCCTCTGCCGGCGAACATGGTCGAGGCCCGCGTTCCGCCCGACCATGATGAGCCAGCCGGCCGCGTCCCGGGGCGGCCCCTTCTCGGGCCAGTTCCGGAGCGCCCGGAGGCAGGCTTCCTGAAACGCCTCCTCCGCGAGATCGAGATCGCGGAAATAGCGCAGGAGCGCCGCCACGACCCGCGGCCGCGCGCCGACCAGCCGGGCCTCGATCCAGCTCGGGTCAGGTGTCCGTGTCATCGGCGGCGGCCGCTCCATCGGGGCGATAGGTCATGATCGGGCGCAACTCGTAGGCGCCGCCCGGATTGGCCGCGGTCAGCTCGCGCGCGATCTCCAGTGCCTGGCCGAGCCCTGTGACATCGACGACGTAGAACCCGAGGAGCTGCTCCTTGGTCTCGGCGTAGGGGCCGTCCAGCACCACGCCATCGGTCTTGCGGAGCGTCGTCGCGGAGGAGGAGGGCATCAGCCGCGCGATCGGCCCGAACTGGTCCGCCCATCTGCCTTGCACCTGCCTGAGCCGCCCGATGACGGCGGCGTCGTGTTCGGCGGTCCAGTTCGAGGTCTCGGCTTCGTCGTGATAGCAGAGGATCGCGTAGAGCATCCGGCGGTCTCCTTCCCGGGAACTCCGCGCGATGGGAGCCGCCGGGGATAGTGCACGATCAGCTTTCGCCCGTCTTCTTGCCCGTCTTGTCTCGGGCCAGCCTGTCGCGGACGCCCTGGTGGATGGCCTCGGCCTCCGGCGTCAGGACCTCGCCGAAATCCTCCATCTCGTAGAGCGGGCGGATCTCCAGCTCGCTGGGGCCGGGCATCGGGTTCGGACATCGCTTCGCCCAGGCGATGGCCTCGTCCAGATCCTTGACGTTCCATAGCCAGTAGCCGGCGACAAGCTCCTTGGTCTCGGCGAAGGGACCGTCGATGACCAGCCGCGAGGGCCCGTCGAAGGCGATCCGCTTGCCCGCAGACGAGGGTTTCAGCCCGTCGCCGCTCACCATGATGCCGGCCTCGACCAGTTCCTCGTTGAATTTCCCCATCGCCTCCAGAAGCTCGGTCGAGGGCATCACGCCCTGCTCGCTGTCTTCCGTGGCCTTTACGAAAACGACGACACGCATGGTTTTCTCCGAAGTTGCTTCGGACCGGACCCGGCCCGCTCATCCAAGGACGTATGAGAACGGTGCGAGCCGACAGATGGTTCGATCTTTTTTCGGCGACGATCCGGCGATCCATGCGGGTATCGCCGTCCGCCTAGGTCGACTTGTCACGGATTGATCCGATGGTCCGCGAAAAAGATTCCGCGCCTCTGTCGGATAGGCTACCGCCCGTCCGTCCTATGTCCAGAACGCGACGCGGGCGCTGGCCGAGGCGAGCGCCACATGGAAGGAGGAATTGAGATGACAGAGATCGTGAACTGCCTCTGGTACCACGACCACCAGGCGAGGGCTGCGGCCGAATTCTATGCCGCGACCTTTCCGAACAGCCATGTCGACCGGGTGAACCTCGCCGCCGCCGATCACCCGAGCGGCAAGGAAGGCGATGAGATCACCGTGGAATTCACCGTGCTCGGCCGGCCGTTCCTCGGGTTGAACGGCGGCCCGATCTTCACCCCGAACGAGGCGGTCAGCTTCATCGTCCTGACGGAGGATCAGGAGGAAACCGACCGCTACTGGGACGCCATCGTCGGGAATGGCGGGACGGAGAGCGTCTGCGGCTGGTGCAAGGATCGCTGGGGCCATTCCTGGCAGATCACGCCCAGGCGGCTGATGGAACTCGCGACCGGCGCCGACCGCGGCGCGGCGAGGCGGGCGATGGAGGCGATGATGACGATGCGCAAGATCGACATCGCCGCGATCGAGGCCGCCGTCGCGTCGGCCTGAGGCCTGCCCGGATCAATCACGAAAGGAGAACATCATGCCCAGCACGGTAAATCTGCACCGCGTGCTCACAGCCAGGCCGGAAAAGGTCTTCCGCGCCTTCATCGAGCCCGACGCGATCGCGAGCTGGCTGCCGCCCTTCGGCTTTCTCTGCACGGTTCACGAGCTCGACCCCACGGTCGGCGGCAAGCACCGGATGTCGTTCCGCAACTTCACGACCGGCAAGAGTCACGCCTTCGGCGGCATCTACAAGGAGATCGTGCCGGGCGAGAGGCTGGTCTACACCGACAGTTTCGACGATCCGAACCTGCCGGGCGAGATCACGGTCACCGTGGTGCTG
The DNA here is from genome assembly GCF_047275745.1 of Amaricoccus sp. W119. Classification (NCBI taxonomy): domain Bacteria; kingdom Pseudomonadati; phylum Pseudomonadota; class Alphaproteobacteria; order Rhodobacterales; family Paracoccaceae; genus Amaricoccus; species Amaricoccus sp. W119. The sequence continues at coordinate 20,170 of NZ_JBKQWU010000028.1, forward strand.
AAACCGGTGTCGGTCGGGACCGACATCCGGATCGAGCAGAGCGGGATCCCGGACCCCATCCCGGTCGAGGCCTGTTATCTCGGCTGGCAGAAATGTCTGCTCAAGCTCGCGAAGCTGGTGGAGCCTGAGATCAGCGAATAGCGCTGGCGCCACGGCGCTCGCCGCCTCCCGGACGTCAGGCGGGGGGCCTGAGTTCCCGCCTCGCCGTCGCGACCACCGCGCGCGTGAGCGCGGCGAGGCGGTCGGCGGCGAGGCGGCTGACCTGCCAGTAGAGCGGCCGGTCGAAGCGCGCGCCGGGCACGAGCTCGACCAGGCGCCCCGCCGTCAGATGCTCGCCGACGAGTTGTTCCGGGTTCAGCCCCCAGCCCATGCCAGCCAGCGCGCCCTCCACGAAACTCGTCGTCGAGGGCAGCCAGTGGGTCGGGAAGGCGATCTGCTCGCCGAAGGTGTGGAGGCACCAGTCGCGCTGCAGTCGGTCCTTCTGATTGAAGGTGAGCGCCGGCGCCTCCGCCATGGCGGCCGGGTTCACGCCCCCCGGGAAATGCCGCGCGACATAGTCGGGGCTGGCCGTCGCAACGTAGCGCAGACTGCCGAGCGCGCGCAGCTGGCACCCCTGCACGGGCTTGCCGAGCGCGGTCACCCCGGCGACGACCCGCCCCCGCCTGAGCCAGTCGGCGGTGTGTTCCTCGTCGTCGATCACGATGTCGAGCAGGTAGCGCGCGTCCCGGGTGAAGGACGCGGCGGCCCGAAGGAACCACGTGCCGAGACTGTCGGCATTGGTCGCGATGCTGAGCGTCACCCGCGCCGGCTCGGGGTCGCCGAGCCCGGGCAACCGCGCGAAGAGATCCTGTTCGAGCATCCCCACCTGCTCCATGTGTCGGCAGAGCAGGGCGCCCTTCTCGGTCGCGACGCAAGGGGCGCCGCGTTCGATCAGCACCGCGCCCAGCCGCTCCTCGATCTGGCGCACGCGCTGCGAGATCGCCGAGGGCGTCACGCCGAGCGCCCTCGCCGCGGCTTCGAAACTGCCGGTCCGCGCCACCATCGCGACGGCGCGCGCGGCGGGATAGTCGATCATGGATTAGCTGTCCTTAATCCGGCTAACACCCTTTAATTTGTCTAATCAGGCAGCGCCGGATACTGCAAGCCCATGAACGCTGGGAGGGCCGCGCATCCATGGATCTTGCGATTTTCGTCACCGGGCTGACCGTGGGGCTCAGCCTGATCGTCGCGATCGGCGCGCAGAACGCCTTCGTGCTGCGGCAGGGTCTGCGCGGCGAGCATGTCTTCGCGGTCAGCGCGACCTGCGCGGTCTCGGACGCGCTGCTGATCTTCGTCGGGGTTACGAGTTTCGCCCGGATCGCGGCGTCGCTGCCCTGGATCGAGCCCGCGATGCGCTATGGCGGGGCGCTGTTCCTGATCTGGTATGGGGCGAAGAGCCTCGCCGCCGCGGTCAGGTCGCACGGGGCGCTGGCGGTCGGCGAGGGGCGGCGGGTGGAGAGCCTTGCCCGGACGCTTCTGACCTGTCTCGCGCTGACCTGGCTCAACCCGCATGTCTATCTCGATACGCTCGCCCTGATCGGCGCGATCTCGACGCAGTTTCCCGGCGCCGAGGGGACCTTCGCCGCCGGCGCCATCACCGCGTCCCTGCTGTTCTTCTTCGCGCTCGGCTATGGCGCGCGCTGGCTGCGGCCGGTATTCGCGAGACCGTCGGCCTGGCGCGCGCTCGAAGCCGGAATCGCCCTTGTCATGTGGATGATCGCGGGCAAGCTGATCCTGAACGGCTGACGCGCACCGGCCCGCCGGAGGACCTGAAGATGTATCTGCCCGAACATTTCAGCGACGTGAGCGAGGCCGAGATCGCGGCCGTGATCGCCGCCGCGCCGCTCGCCTGCGTCGTCGCCCAGACGGCGCAGGGGCTCATCGCCAATCATCTGCCGCTCCTGCGCGGCCCCGATGGCACGCTGATCGGCCATGTGGCGCGGGCCAACGACATGCACCGGCTCATCGCGGAGGGGCAGGAGGTGCTCGCGATCTTCCGGGGCATGGACGGTTATGTCTCGCCCAATTTCTACCCCGGCAAGGCCGAGCATCACCGGGTTGTGCCGACCTGGAACTACGAGGTCGTGCATATCCACGGCGCCATCAGCTTCCAGCACGACGAGCGGACGAAGCGGGCGGCGGTCGGGCTGCTCACGCGCGAGCACGAGCGCCGGACGAACCGTGCCGCGGCCTGGCGGATGGCCGACGCGCCGGCGGATTTCATGACGGAGATGCTGGGGGGTATCGTCGCCTTCCGGATCGCGGTGAGCCGGGTGCTCGCCAAGGCGAAGCTGAGCCAGAACCGCGATGCGCGGGACTACCGCGGCGCCGTCGAAGGCCTGCGCGCGAAGGGCAATGGCGCGCTGGCCGATCGGATGGCGAAGGCGCCGGGGCGCGCGGGCTGACGGGGAAGGGGGCGGGCCGTCATTCCGCCCCGTCGGCGCGGCCCTGATACCAGGCGAGCACATGCAGCCGGATCGCCGAGGCGAGGCCGGTGTCGGGATCGCGGGCGGCGTCGATCTCGGCCGCGAGCGCGTTCAGCGCGCGGCCCTCGATCCGGGCGATCTCCCGGAAAGCGCGCCAGAACTCCGCCTCCAGGCTGACCGATGTGCGGTGGCCGCTCAGCGTCAGCGAGTGCTTGACCGGTCGCGCCAAGGAGAAGTCCTCGCGTCTCGGGGCCTCGGGCGGCCGTGCCGGAGGCCGGTCTCGTCAGTCCTCGACCTCGCGCCGATGCTGGTCGAGATGGGCGATGCCCCGCGCGCGCTCGGCCTCCTGCCGGCGGCGCTCCCCCTTGGTGAGCCCGTGGCGCGCGGCGTTCGCGTCCGCCTCCCGCCGCTCGGCATCGCGGCGGGCCTGCTTGCGGGCCTGACGGAGGTTCACGATCTCGCTCACGCCATGCCCCTTCAGAGGTTGTTGGTGTTGAAGGTGTCGCACTGGTCCGGATCGCCCGACTCGTAGCCCCGATGGAACCACTCCTGGCGCTGCTCCGAGGAGCCGTGCGTGAAGCTGTCGGGTACGACATATCCCTGCTGGCGCTGCTGGATCGCGTCGTCGCCGATCCGGGCCGCCGTGTCGAGGGCGGAGCGGATGTCGTCGTCGGTCAGGTTCAGCCGGTCGCGCGCCCCGTTCGCCCAGATCCCGGCGTAGCAGTCGGCCTGAAGCTCGATCCGGACGGAGAGCGCGTTCGACGCGGCCTCCGACACCTGCGCCCGCCGCGCGTTCACCTGTTCGAGGACGCCGAGCAGGTTCTGCACATGATGGGCGACCTCGTGCGAGACGACATAGGCGTTCGCGAATTCGCCCTGCGAGCCGAGCTGCTGGCGCATCACGTCGAAGAAGTCGGTGTCGAGATAGACCTGCTGATCGTTGGGGCAGTAGAACGGCCCCATCGCCGACTGCGCCGTGCCGCAGGCGGAACTGGTGACGCCGGAGAAGAGCACCAGCGTCGGGTCCTGGTAGTTGAGATTGGAGGCCTGGAAGATCCTGCCCCAGACCTCTTCCGTCTCGGCGAGCACGACGCCGACGAAGGACTTGTATTCCTCCGCCTGGGGGTCGCCCGGCGTGGAACTCGAGGAGGTGGGGCCGGTCTGCGGCCCCACGATGCCGGAAAGATCGACGCCGAAGAAGGCGCCGAGGAGGAGCACGACAACGAGGCCGAGGCCGCTCAGCTTGATCGGGGCGCCACCGCCCCGTCCGAACCGGCCCATCCCCCTGCCGCGGCGGTCTTCGACGTTCGAACTCTGACGGCGTCCACGCCAATCCATCGCGACTCCTCCCGGGCCTGCGGTCAGTCCTTGGGACCAAGCATATCCTTCGGCTGTACCACTCTGTCAAAGGTCTCGGCATCGACGAAGCCGAGATTGATCGCCTCCTCCTTCAAGGTGGTGCGGTTCTTGTGCGCCGTCTTTGCGACCTTGGTCGCATTGTCGTAGCCGATCGTGGGCGCGAGCGCCGTGACGAGCATCAGGCTCTCCCACATCAGCTTCGAGATGCGATCCTCGTCCGCCTCGATGCCCGCGACGCAGTTGTCGGTGAAGGCCGAGGCGGAATCGCCGATCAGCTGCATCGACTGCAGCACGTTGTAGGACATCATCGGCTTGTAGACGTTGAGCTCGAAATGGCCCTGGGAGCCGGCGAAACCCACCGCCGCGTCATTGCCCATGACATGCGCGCAGACCATGGTCAGCGCCTCGGCCTGGGTCGGGTTGACCTTGCCCGGCATGATCGAGGAGCCGGGCTCGTTCTCCGGCAGAACGAGCTCGCCAAGGCCGCAGCGCGGACCGGAGCCCAGCAGGCGGATGTCGTTGGCGATCTTGAAGAGCGAGGCCGCGACCGTCTTGAGCGCGCCCGACATCTCGACCAGCGCGTCATGGGCGGCGAGCGCCTCGAACTTGTTCGGCGCGGTGGTGAAGGGCAGGCCGGTGATCTCGGCGATCTTCGCCGCGACCGCCTCGGCGAAACCGGCCTTGGTGTTGAGCCCGGTTCCGACCGCCGTGCCGCCCTGCGCCAGGGGGTAGATGTTGTGCAGAGCCTGGGTCACGCGCTTGATGCCCTGCTCCACCTGGAAGGCATAGCCGCCGAATTCCTGGCCGAGCGTCAGCGGCGTCGCATCCTGCGTATGCGTGCGGCCGATCTTGATGATGTCGCGGAACGCCTCCGCCTTCTCCTGCAGCGCGGCGTGGAGCTTCTGCAGGCCGGGCAGCGTCACGTCGCGCGCGGTCATGGCGACGGCGACATGCATCGCGGTCGGGAAGGTGTCGTTCGACGACTGCGACATGTTCACATGGTCGTTCGGATGCACCGGCTTCTTCGAGCCGATCTCGCCGCCGAGGATCTCGATCGCCCGGTTCGAGATAACCTCGTTCGCGTTCATGTTCGACTGCGTGCCCGAGCCGGTCTGCCAGACGACCAGCGGGAAGTGATCGTCGAACCTGCCCGCCACGACCTCGGAGGCCGCCTGCGAGATCGCCTCGGCGAGCTTCGCGTCGAGCTTGCCCTCGGCGGCGTTCACCTCGGCCGCCGCCTGCTTGATGACGCCGAGCGCGCGGACGATCGCGACGGGCTGCTTCTCCCAGCCGATCGGGAAGTTCATGATCGACCTTTGGGTCTGGGCGCCCCAGTAGCGATCGCTGGCGACTTCCAGCGGTCCGAAACTGTCGGTCTCCGTGCGCGTCGCGGTCATCGGCGTCTCCTCGTTTCCGTGTAAGGGTCGGGGGCGGTATACCGTTGCATGAAACGCGCTCCAACCGGATTCGGCCGAAATCGCGGCGCGCGCCGCCCGGACTTTCGTGGGGCAGGCAGGGGGGGCATCCCGACGGCAGGGGGGCGGGATGCCGCCGACCGCTGGCGGTCGCGGCCATCCGGCGCTATGTTGAGCTCAGGTTCAATCAAGGCGCTACCGTGGAAGAAGAGATTTCGCTGAACCCCGAGTTCCTCCGCAGCCTTATCCTGAAGCTGCGCGCGCTGATGGCGCAGGAAGAGCTCGTCTCGCCGGATTCCGGCTCCAACCCCTCCGACGACGAGGCCGCCGCCGTCCTGCAGGACAGCCCGGACAACTGGACCCGCGAGGAGATCTCCGGGCAGATCGAGGATCTGGAGCCCGACCAGCAGGCCGAACTCGTGGCGCTGATGTGGATCGGCCGCGGCGATTTCGAAGCGGACGAATGGACGGAAGCGGTCGCCCTCGCGATCGACCGCCGCGATCGCCCGACCTCGGCCTACCTGCTCTCCCATCCGCAGGTCGCCGAGGACATGATCGAAGGCGTCGACAAGATCTTCGACGGCAGCGATCTGCTGGAAACCGGGGAATACTGAGCGCCGACCCGCCTCGGAGCGCCGCCGCCGGCCGTCCGTCCCGATGACGCGAGCACTATCACGACGGCGAAGACAACTCTCCACCCGACCGAATTCTTCGGGACGCCGCGGCGTGATGGAAGCTCGCGCGTTCCGCGCCGGGTCGTGAGGGGGGCGCTACCCTCCGGCGCGCGCCGTCACCGGTCTCGGCCAGGCGGAGATCTCCTCCGCGACGAGTTCCTGCAGGCGCCAGAGGTTGCGGTCGCGGATGCCCGCGGCTTCCAGGTCCCGCACCGTGTTGAAGAGGTATTCGGCCCCCGACCCGCCGTGGCCGCAGGCATGCGCGAGGCGGTGGGCGACCGCCGGGAGCGGCAGCCCGTGCTCGATCTGCGGCCCGGTCGGGCCCGTCCAGAAGACAAGCGCGGGCAGCCGGCCGTGCGCCGTCTCGATCTGCGACCAGCGCGCCATGTCGGCGCCCTCGCGGTGCGGGATCTCGCGCTTCACGAGCGTGAGCAGGATCTCGTCCTTCGCCGCCTCGGGCAGCCGGAGCAGCAGGCCCACGCAACTGCCGCCGCGCTCCAGCGCCATCATCAGCCCCGGCTTGGCGGGCGAGCCACGCCAGCGGGTGAGCTTGATGCAGAAGGACCGGTGCCAGCCGCGCAGCGTGCCGCGCAGGGTTTCGGTCACCTCGAAATCCGGTTTCCAGATCAGCGATCCATAGGCGAAGACATAGGCCGGCGCGTCCGGCCCCGGCGCTCCCGGCCGTGTGAGCAGCGACCGGACCAGGGCCGCGGATTCTTCCTCCGTCGCGGGGGTGAAGCCCGGCCCGGGCCCCGGGTCCGGCTCTTCCCGGAAGGCGCGGCGCACCATTTCCGACGTCAGCCGCATCGCACGGGCGCGGGGCGCGCTCGTCTTCGTGGTCAATGCTTGCCGCGGAACTTGGCGAGGCTCACCACTTCGCCCTCACCCTGCGGGGATGGCGAGGCCGGAGGTTCCGGGGGCGGTTCGTCGCCGCCATCCGGACCGCCATGGTCGCCGGCGCCCGGTTCGACCTCGTGCGGCTCGAACCGGAGACCGAATTCGACGCTCGGGTCGACGAAGGTCTTGATCGCCTCGAAGGGCACGACGATCGGCTCGGGCATGTTGCCGAAGTTCAGCGTCACGGTGAACCGGTCCTTCATGACCGCGAGGTCGGTGAACCATTCCTGCAGCACGATGGTCATTTCGGTGGGATAGCGCTGGCGCAGGAAGTCAGCCATGTCGACGCCCGGATGCGTGGTGTCGAAACTGATCAGGAAGTGATGCTTGCCGGGCAGGCCCTCCCGCGCGACCTGCGACAGGACCTCGGCCATCAGCTGGCGCAGGGCCTTGTGCATCAATTGCCCATAATTGATCCCTTTTGCCATGCGGCGCTCCCTGTCATCGCGGCGACCTTAAAGGTTTTTCACCGGCAGGGAAGGGCGAAATCGGCGCCACGCTCGATGGTTGTGCGCGCGCGAAGTACCGCGGCCGCGGGCCAGCGGGGCAAGCTCCCGGTCGGTGCCGGGCGTGAGGGAATTTGAGGGAAAGTGCAGGCTTCTGCCGAATTCGGCGGTTAGCTCGCAACTTCAAAAGGATGCGTTTTACAACGCGAGCCTGAACATCCGCGTACGGACCGGGAACGAACCGGCATCTTGTAAAGCGGATCAGAGGGATACGCAAAACGAAAACGCCGCTGCGGCTGGACCCCGCAACGGCGCTGAAATCGCATATGAAGCCGCTCAGCTTCCCGCGCAGGATACCGCATCGCTGGCGGCGCGTCACCCCATTATCGCTCTGCACTGGGGGATCGCGGCGTGAACGCGGAAGCGAACATCCCCCCGCGCCCCGGCTACCGCCTTGAGCGCGATCTTCCGAACTCTGGCGCCCTCGCCGGTCTCAAGCCGCTGCGCGGCTGGATGACCTGGGACTACGATTGGAGCGGCACCCGGTGGACCAAACCACCCCGGAGCGGTCACACGGGCAATAGGGCAGGCTCGACGGATGAAGCGGCCTGGGCGACTTACTATGTCGCCCGCGAGACGCAGGCTCGGCGCGGGCTGGCGGGCGTCGGATTCTCGCTGGACGCCGACCCTGACCTGATCGGGATCGACCTCGACCACTGCCTCGACGTTGAGGGGCAGCCCGAGGATTGGGTTTCGGAGATCCTCGACCTCGCCGAGACCTACGCCGAAGTCTCGCCGAGTGATCGCGGCTTGCGTCTCCTGGCCCGTGGGACGATCCCGGCGGCGATCAAGTGTGACCCCGCCAAAGTCGAGATCTACGCGTCCGGGCGCTACCTAACGCTGACCGCGAAGCACGTGGCCGGGACACCCAACGAGATTCGCCCGGCTCCGAAGACCCTAGCGAAGCTGATCGCGCGTGCCGAAGCGGCTAAGCAGAAATCGGGCGAGAAGAAGGCGGATCAGAACAAGCCCGGTACCGGCGGCGATTTCTTCACCAACGTGAAGTCCGCGGCGCTGGCGCATCTCGACCGCTGGGTGCCGGCCCTGTTCCCTCGCGCGGCCTTCCAGCCCGGTACCGGCGCTTGGCGCGTTACGTCCCTCAATCTCGCGCGCAACCTCGAAGAAGACCTGAGCTTCGCGCCGACCGGCATCAAGGATTGGGGCCGCGAGCGCGGTATGACGGCGCTCGACGTGGTGATGGAATTCGGCGGGGCCGGAACGCCGCGCGACGCCGCGCTCTGGCTGTGCGAGAAGATGGGGATCGCTCCCGCGTCGTTCGGCTACGCGGAACGCAATGAACCCCGGCGCCCCCGCGAGCGGCAAGCGACGAACAGCGCGGACCTCGCCGAGCTGACCGAGGACGGCGTGGCGCTGGCCTTCACGGCGCGGTTCCAGAACTCGCTGCGGTTCGATCATGACGCGGGCCGCTGGTACGAGTGGTCCGGCGACCGCTGGCGCACGGACACCACGAACCTCGCCTTTAGCTGGTGCCGCGAGGTGGCGCGCAATCTGTCGGACGGCGCGGAATTCAAGACGCAGGCGGCCGTACGCAAGCGGGCCTTCGCAGCGGGCGTCGAAGCGTTTGCGCGGGCGGATCGTGCCCATGCGGTCAATCAGGACTGCTGGGACCGCGACCCGTTCCTCCTGGGCTGTCCCGGCGGCGCGGTGGACCTGCGGAACGGCGCGGTTCTCCCGGCGCGGCCGGATACGGGGATCACGAAACACGCGGCCGTTGCCCCGTCGCCGAGGGCGGATTGCCCGCTGTGGCTGCAATTCCTGCTCGAAGCCACGCAGAACGACGCGGACATGGTCGAATTCCTGCAACGGTGGTGCGGCTACTGCCTGACCGGCGACACCCGCGAGCACGCGCTGATCTTCCTTTATGGCCCCGGTGGCAACGGCAAGTCCGTCTTCCTGAACACGGTTGCGGGCCTCATGGGCGACTACGCGACCGTCGCGAGCATGGACACGTTCACCGCGACCCGTGGCGACAAGCACCCGACCGAACTCGCGATGCTACGCGGGGCGCGGATGGTTTCGGCCTCGGAGACCGAGGAAGGCCGCGCCTGGGCGGAAAGCCGGATCAAGGCGATGACCGGCGGCGACCCGATCACCGCGCGGTTCATGCGGCAGGACTTCTTCACGTATCAGCCCGAATTCAAGCTCACCATCGTCGGGAACCACGCGCCCGCCCTGGTGAACGTGGATGACGCGGCCCGGCGGCGGTTCAACATCGTCCCGTTCACCGTGAAGCCGAAGAACCCCGACCGCGAACTCGAAGCGAAGCTGCGGGCCGAATGGCCGGGCATCCTGCGATGGATGATCGAGGGCGCGGTGGCTTGGCAGCGGAGCGGCTTGGCCCAGCCCGAGAGCGTCCGCGCCGCGACGGCCGAGTATTTCGGCGAACAGGACTTCACCGCGCAGTGGCTGGAAGAGACCTGCACCGTCGAGCCGGGGAACCCGCATCGCTGGGAGAACACGGCCGACCTGTTCGCGAGCTGGTCGGCCTTCGCCAAGGCGGCGGGCGAAGAAGCGGGATCGCAGCGCGGCATCGCGGCCCGGCTGCGGCGTAACGGCCTTCGCGACCACGCGAGGAAGATCGACGGCAAGACCTACCGGGGCTGGTCCGGCGTCACGATCAACCGGAAAGGGGCGGATCACCATGATTGAGAGCACACCGAGCGGTTACGGTTACGGATGGTTACGCGTAACCTGGATTATCGCTCATACGCGCGCGCATATGAGGGGGAATGCCGAGTTACGCGTAACTAAGCGTAACCGTAACCGGGGGATGGGCCGATGAGGTACATCCGTAACCCGTTCGCCGCGACGGCGCCTTTCGACCTCGCCGACCTCAAGCTCCATGCCCGCGTCGATGACGACGACGACGACGCGAACCTGACCCTGATGGGCTGGACGGCGGCGGGCGAGATCGAGGCGCGGACGGAACTGGCGCTCCTGGCGCAGTCCATCGCGGTCACGCTCGATTGCTGGGGCGATGCGATCCCCTTGCCTGTCGGCCCGTTCTACGCAGGAGGGCTCGCCGAGCATCCGGTGACGGTGCAGCTCGTGGATGGCGAGGGCAACGCGACCGCGCATCCGGCGGGCTGGTGGATCGAGCCGGGGCGACGGCCTGTCCTGCACCTGACGAGCAAGGGCGAGGGGCGCGCGCTGATCGTCACCTATCCGGCGGGCTATGGCGTGGCCGTGGCCGACATACCCCATGACCTGCGGCTTGCGGTCAACGACGAGGCGGCGCGGCTCTATGACATGCGAGGCGCGGCCGAAGGGCCGCAAGGCATGTCGCTCGCGGCGGCGCGGATCATCGGCCGATACAAGGCGGTGCGCGCATGACCGAGCAAGTCGTGAAGCGCCCGCGTGGCAGGCCGAGGAAGGACGGGCTACCGGCCGGATCTGGTCCCAATGCCTCGACTTCGAAGCACCCCGGAACCGGCGCCCCACCTGTTTGTTTCTCGCTCACGGAAAAAATCCGGGCCGAGGACATACCCGAGACGGCGATTGCCTTCCTCGAAACCCTGACGATCCCCGAGGGACCGAAGGCGGGAACGCCGCTCCGGCTCGCCGAATATCAGCGGAAGTTCGTGCGTGGCGCTCTGGCGCCTGACGTGATGATCGGCGTGCTGAGCATCGGCCGAGGCAACGCGAAGACCGCGCTCGCGGCCGGGATCGCGCTCGGCTCCGGGATGGGCGTCTGGGACGATCAGCCGAAGCGGGAAATCATCCTCGCGGCGCGGAACCGGGATCAGGCGAAGACGGCGTTCCAGTTTGTCGTCGGCTTCGTCCAAGGGCTCCCCGAGGGCGAACAGGAGCTGTTCAAGATCCGCCACGGCTACCGGATGGAAGTCGAATACGCGGCGAACGGCGGCGGGCTGATCCGGGTTATCCCGGCCGACGGCAAGTCCATCCTCGGCGGCGCTCCGACGCTGGCGCTGATGGACGAGCGCGCGGCTTGGGAACGCGAGAAGGGCGACAACCTGGAGAACGCGATCCTCTCCGGCCTCGGCAAGCGTGGCGGGCGGGCGCTCATCATCTCGACCTCGGCGCCCGATGACGCGAACACTTTTAGCCGTTGGCTCGATGAACCCCCGCCGGGCACCTTCGTTCAGGAGCATCGGCCTTCGCCTGGGCTCCCGGCGGATGACCTCGATAGCCTGCTGATCGCGAACCCCGGCTCGGCCGAGGGCATCGGCGCGACCCCGGAATGGCTGGTGGCGCAGGCGCGGCGGGCTATCGCGCGCGGCGGCTCGGCGCTGTCGAGCTTCCGCAACTTGAACCGAAACGAGCGCGTCTCGACCGAGGATCGCTCCGTCCTGGTGACGGTGGACGAATGGCTGGCGGCGGAAGTCGCTCCCGAGGATCTTCCCCCGCGTCGTGGCGAGTGCATCCTGGGCATTGACCTCGGCGGCTCGCGGAGCATGAGCGCGGCAGCGTTCTACTGGCCCCAGACGGGGCGGCTCGAAGCCTTGGGCACCTTCCCCGCCTTCCCGGCGTTGGCCGACCGTGGCGCGTCTGACGGCGTCTCCGGGCGCTATGTCGAGATGCAGGAGCGGGGCGAGCTTTCCGTGATGGGCGAGGCCACGGTTCCGCCCGGCCCGTGGCTCGCGGAGATCGCGCGACGGATCGACGGCGCCGAGGTGGCCTGCATCGTGGGCGACCGCTTCCGCCATGCCGAATTTACCGAGGCGATGCAGACGGGCGGGCTCGCGCGCGTCCCGTTCATCTGGCGCGGCTTCGGCTGGAAGGACGGCTCCGAGGACATAGAGCGGTTCCGCCGGGCGCTGTTCGACGGCGAGATCGCGGTGGCGCCGTCGCTCCTGCTGCGCTCCGCCTTCGCGGACGCGATCACGCTGATTGACCCGGCGGGCAACCACAAGCTCGCCAAGGCGCGGAGCCTCGGGCGGATCGACGCGGCGGCGGCGACGGTGCTCGCGGTGGCCGAGGGGATGCGCCGCAAGGCCGCGCCGACGCGGAAAGCGAGGGCGCTATGGGTCTGAGGCGCGACGACTTCACCCGGTTCTCCCGGCCCGTGCTGCGGACGCGACGCTGGCAGGTGCTGCGCCAGATCATCCTGGAGCGCGACGGCTGGCAATGCCGGTGCTGCGGCTCGAAGTGGATCACGTCGAGCCGGTTCGCAACGCGCCTGATCGCGCCTTCGATCCCGGCAATCTGCAAGTCCTGTGCGGTCCCTGCCACACGAAGAAGACCCGGATCGAGTGCGGCCACAAGCCGCCCGACCCGAAGCGCCAAGCCTGGCGCAAAGCCGTTGCCGAATTGGCTGCGGAAATCCCAACCCCGGCAATGGAGTGAACATGCTGGATTCTGTCAAAATCTCCCGGCGTCAGTCGGAAATCCGCCAGTCCCTCGCGGCGCTGGCGGGCAAGCCTGCCCCGACCGAGGACGAAACCCGTTCGATGGAAACCCTCGACTCGGAGTATCGGACCAATGAAACCCGCTACCGCGCGGCGCTGATCGCCGAGGACGGCGAGCGGCGCGAGGCGGGCGCCGAGCTGGAAACCCGCTCTGGCCGCGAATGGGCGGATCTGGTCGCGGCCTTCGAGCTTCGGCAGGTGGCGCTGCACCTGGACGAAGGGCGGGCGCTCTCGGGCAAGACGGCGGAAGTCGTGACCGAGCTTCGGAGCGCGGGCGGCTATCGCGGCACCCCGGTTCCGCTCCTGGCGCTGGAACAGCGCGCGGGCGAAACCATCGCCTCGGGCACCCCGGACCCGATCCAGACGCGGCCGATCATTGACCGGCTGTTCCCGGATTCGGTGGCGGCGAAGATGGGGGCGCAGCTCATCACCATCGGCTCCGGCGCGGTGGAATGGCCGGTGACGACCTCGGCGGTGACGGCGGGCTGGGCGAACGGCGAGCTGGCGAACGTCGCCGGACCGACTTCCTACGCCACGACCGACCGCGCGCTGAAGCCCGAACAGACGCTCGGGGTTCACATGCGGATCAGCCGCAAGTCGCTCCTTCAGTCGGGCGAGGCGCTGGAAGCCGCGATCCGGCGCGACATGAACGGCGCGATGGCCGCCGAGTTGGACAAGGCGATCTTCCTTGGGACCGGCTCGGCGGGCCAGCCGCTCGGCGTCGTCTCGGGCGCTGCGTCTTACGGCATCGCCGATACCGACCTCTCGGCGGAACCGGAGTATGCGAACTTCCTCGCCCAGATCGTCGCCTTCATGACCGCGAACGCGATCACGTCGCCCGGCGAGATCCGCGCGCTAATGCGGCCGGAACTGTTCGGCTACCTCGAAGGCAAGCTGAACACGGTGACGCAGTCGACCGAATATCACCGGCTGGCTTTCCTCCTGGCCGGGCGTTCGGTCACGGGTACTTTTCCTGCTGGCATCAATGTGACCTCCAACGCGCTCCCGGCTCCCTCGGGCAGCCCGGCGGAAACCTCGATGCTGTTCACCACGGCGAGCGGCGGCGTTGCCCCGGTCTTCGTCGGGCTCTGGGGCGCGGTGGACCTGATCCGCGATCCCTACTCGGACGCGCAGTCGGGCGGGCTCCGGCTCACGGCGCTGACGACCGCTGACGTGACCGTTGCCCGACCGGCGCAGCTCCGCGTCGTCTCCGGCATCCAGCTCGCGGCGTCCTGATGCTGTGGGGGGCGTCTCTCGGCGCGCTGGAACTCCGCAGCGAGGGCGGGGCGACCCGCCTTCGGGCGACGTTCCCCTATGGCGCGGAAACCGAACTGGCACCTGGGCGGCGCGAAGTCATCGCCGCGCGGGCCTTCGCTGACCGGATCGAGGCGGGCGGAGAAATCCACCTGCTCGCCGGGCACGACTACGAAAAGCCCCTCGCCTCTCGGGCGGCGGGCAGCTTGGACGTGACCGATACCGACGCGGCCTTGGTGATCGAGGCCACGATTTCCGAGACGATGCGGGGGATCACCTATGTACGAGATTTCCTTGGTGCTCACGGTGCTGGACTGGTTCGAGGTTTGTCTCCGGGCTTCCGCGTACCGGCGGGCGGCGAGCAGATCGAGCGGCGCGGCGACGGGCTCGTGAGGACCATCACGCGCGCGGATCTGTTCGAGCTCAGCGCGGTGACGCGGCCCGCCTATCCCTCGGCGCAGATCGAGGCGCGGGCCTGGGAAACGCACCAAGACCGTCTGCCCTATCGCGGCCCGGTGCATCCGCTGAATCGGTGGAGGGTCTGAAATGTGGCCTCTGGGCATATTTAACCGGCGCAAACCTGCGGAAACCCGATCGAGCGGCACGGGCTACTCGGCGCAGATCATGGCCGCGAGGCAGTCCTATATCTCCGGCGCCTCGGGCCTCGGCGAGCTGACCGCGACGGTACAGGCTTGCGTGAGCCTCTGGGAAAGCGGCCTGAGCCTCGCGGACGTGAAGGGCTCCAACCTCCTGACGCGGCGAGCCATGGCGCTCACGGCGCGCTCCCTGGCGCTCCGGGGCGAGGCGGTGTTCCTGATCGCGGACCGGCTGATTCCGGCGAGCGACTGGGATGTGACGACCCGGCACGGCGAGCCTCGGGCCTATCGCCTGCAAGTCTCGGAAGCCGGTGGCGGGCGCTCCGAAACCGCGCTCGCGGCCGAGGTGCTTCACTTCCGCATCGGCTCCGACGCGGTGACGCCTTGGACGGGGACGGCGCCGCTCCGGCGGGCACAGCTCTCGGCGCAACTGCTGCATGAACTGGAAACCGCGCTCCTGGCCGTGTTTCGGGACGCACCGCTGGGCTCTCAGATCGTGCCAGTTCCCGAGGGCGCGGCCGAGGACATGGAAGCTCTCCGGCTCGGCTTTCGGGGCCGACGCGGCGCGGCGCTGGTGATCGAGGGCGTGGCGCAGGCGACGGCGGCGGGCATGAACCCGAACCTCGGCAAAAGCCCGGATCAGCTCTCGCCCGATCTGCAAAGGACGCTCGCCGACAAGTTCCTGACCGAAGCCAAGTCCGGGATCTACGCGGCGTTCGGCGTCCTGCCCGGCCTCTTCGTGGAACAGGCGCAAGGGCCGCTGGTACGCGAGGCGCAGCGGCATCTGGCGCAGCTCGTCCTGCAACCGATGGCGCTCCTGATCGCCGAGGAAGCCTCCGCCAAGCTCGGCGGCTCCGTCCTGATCGACGTGGTTCGGCCGATGCAGGCATTCGACGCGGGCGGCAAGGCGCGGGCGCTGGCGACCATGGTTCAGGCGATGGCGCAGGCGAAGGAGGCCGGGTTGTCCGGCGCCGAGCTGACCGACGCGATGAGCTTCATCGACTGGGCGGAGTGACGAGATAGGGCTCGGATGCGCCCTGGTTTTCATCGAGCCGAAGCATCTGGGGTTAGACGGTGAGTGCCCGGTCATGGTCTTTGGCCACAAACCCCGTCAAGGCGCGGTGGGAGTACCTTTCCTCCCCACGCGGCGCGGATCGTCACGCCGGGAAGCGGGGGCGATCATTGGCAGCCCGCGTCCGGGCAACGCCGGGGCCGTTGCGTCTAGTTGGACGCAACGGCTTTCAACTCGCCTCTACGAAGGAATCGATGCGTTAGCAGTGCTGCCTAACGAGGCGAGCCACACCACAAGCTGTAAAGCTAGGTACAAGACCGTGCTCACGCCTACGACAAGGAGAGAGATGGCTAAGCGTCGAACCCACGCGGGCAGAATCCTTCGAGGTTGCATCGCGACGGGCTTCCCCGATCCCGATCGGTGCCGAACCGCTGATACCATCGGCAATTCCTGTCGGAATGTTTCGATCATCGACAGTCGTATGGAATCTCGAGCGGCTAGGTACGGGAACTCCAGCACAAGCTTTCCGTCCGCCGAAAATCGCTCAGAAAAATTGCGCGGATCCCAAACTTCAAAGTGCTGTGGCCGCCAGTTTAAAACTACCTCGACAGATTCTAGTGTCGATCCGCCCGCATTTTCAAACCATATTTGTTGTGTAATTACTGGAAAACTCCCATTGTTATCCAGTCTCGGCATAGAATAATAGTGCTGATGAGAAATTCCATATATTAAATTTCCTTTTGAGGTTGCAAACCGCGTTATAATTGTAGTTAAAATAAGAATGAATATTGACTGAAATAGGCTATTAGATGCAGTTCTCTCGATGAATTCGATCAACGCTCACACCTTAGATGAAAGTCGCTTCTCGGACGGTGCCTGATATGCGGCTGGCGATCAAGAGGTGGCGGGATTGGATTGAGAAAAGAGCAGACCGCCTTCGTCGGATGCGAGCAACCTCTTGAATTTTTCCGTAGGTTCGCTACCTTCTGGGAAATCTCAAGAGGTAGTCCTGATGACCGTTCCAAAGCTCACGACCAAGGCAGCCTGCCGAGTGGCGAAAATCGACCGCGACCGTCTCAACGAACACATCGCCGCCGGAGCGTATAATTGCGCGCCCGACACGACCCCCGGTCGGGCGCGCCTGTTCGATCCCGCCGATATGATCGGCCTTTGGCTCTTCCGCGAACTGATGGATGACGGGTTCGATGCGCGGACGGCGGGCAAGATTGCCTGCTCCGTCATGTTCGCCGCGCGCGAAACGCCGACGGCTCCCGCCATCGCCTATGTGCAGGACTATTTCGGGAAGCGAGGACACGCCATTCCAGCGGACATGGTTCCTCCGGCGTCCGACTGGGAGACGAATCTCTTCTGCCCCGGCGGCACGGATGCCCGGAAGGTGACGACCTTCAACGTCGCCAAGCTCCGCAAGATGATCGAGCACTACACCGAAGAAGAGCGCGCGATCATTGGTGAGGACGACTGAGACTTATGGCCAACCGCCGCGTCATCCTCGGAGACCGTCCGCCGTCCTTCGTCTCGAAGGCGACGCTCGCGGCGGAACTCGACATGAGCGAGTCGACGGTGGATGCCTACGTTCAGCGCGGCCTGCTTCCGAAGCCGATCCGGTTCGGTAGCTCTGTCCGGTGGACCTGGGCGGAGGTGATGGCTTGCCTCGGCTCGCGGTCCGGCGGCGAGGATGATCCGTTCATGACCGGAGTGGACAATGTCTAGCGTCTCGCTTCCGCGCCACGTGCATCGGGTTCTGTCCCGTGGCCGGGAATACTACTACTATCAGGAAGGTCGGGGGACACCGCACGCGGGCGAGCGGATAAAGCTCCCCAATGATCCCCAGACGCCCGAATTCTGGCAAGCGTATAGGCAAGCACGGGGCATATCTGGCCTTCCCGTCCCGAATACGATCAATGCTCTGATCGACACCTACGAGTTGGCATGGCCGACCTTGCAGCGAAAGCTGAGCAAGGGGACGCAGGAACAGTATCGGCGGAACCTGAAACCCATTCGGAAAGCTTGGGGGCATTTGCCCGCCAGTAGCCTTCGCCCGTCCCATGTGGACAAGCTGATCCGCAAGATCGGAGCGGAGCGACCGGGCGCGGCCAACAATGTGCTCGACGCGCTCAGGGCGATGTGCCGCTGGGCGAACGGGCCGGTGGAGCTTCTGAGCCATGACCCGACGCAGGGTGTCGCGCACTTCGCAAAGGGCGAGGGGCACGTGCCTTGGACGCAGGAGCAACTGGCGTTCGCCGAAAAGACGTTCACGGGGGCGCTGCGCCGGTTTTACTTCCTGAGCCGGTACACGGGCCAGCGGATCAGCGACGTGGTGAGGCTGGGACCGAATGACGAGGACGGCGGCGGATTCAGCCTTCGCCAGAAGAAGACCGGCGCGCGCCCGTGGTGCCCGATCTTCCCCGAGCTGGAAGCCGAGATCGCCACTTGGGAGCGGCGCCCTGGCCCGTACCTCATTCAGGAGGAAGGCAAGAGCGCGGGCAAGCCGTTCAGCGAGAATCAGATGTGGAAGGTCTTCGACCGGGAGCGGGCCAAGCACCCGGTTCTCGCGGGGGCCAAGCCGCACGGGCTCCGCGCCAACGCGGTGATCCGGCTCCGAGCCGCCGGTTACACGGCTCTCCAGATTTCCGACATGGTCGGGATGTCAGTCGAAATGGTCGAGCACTACTGCCGTCACGCGGACCGGAAGGCGAGCGGGCAGGCGATCCTGAAGGAGTACCGCGAACGAAACGAGACGCAGATTGTAAAACACTGGAAAAATGGAAAGCAGGAATGATGGAATATCAGTCGCTTAGCTCTCAGAAAAGAGAGTGCAGGCTTCTGTTGCCAGGTGCCTGCGAACCCCGCCCGAACTTGCTAGAGCACGGGACTTCAGAATTGGTCTTGCTTACCGCTTACGCGGCGAGCGCGACCGGAGCACGGTTGTCGTTGGCAACTATTGCTCTTGAGCCGGTAACGGTGGCATCCTGCCGAGTAAAAGCTAACACCTTTAGACGTCCGTCGATCCTGTTTCGGCCCCATTCGCCCCCAACGAGAGACTTTGGTGGAGCCGCCGGGTACCGCCCCCGGGTCCGATCCGCTTATTACGTGCGCGTTTATCACCATAGTCCGGTTGCCCGAACGGAATCGAATATAGGGCCGGGCTCGCAGGATTCAAAGGGGGAAACATCGGCGGAATGAACGCGGTGCGATGCCCGGCCGCGAATGGCCTCTCCAAAGCCGATGGCCGTGTTCCGAACTGGCAGGGTGCGAAGCGAGGCGATAGTCTCGGCCCGGCCCGCCGAGCCGGGCGGGATCGGCGGTGGGAGGCTGAGATCGATGACGATTCCGGATTTCGTGGCGACGATCGACATGAGCGGCGAGGCCGAGCCTTCCGACGCGGCGCCCGATCGCGTCGTCGCGGGTTCGGGCGTCGCGCGGCTCTGGAACGGGTTCTCCGATGCCTCGGGACGCTTTCACGCCGGGCACTGGCAGGCGGAGCCGGGGGTGCTCTCGGTCAATTACACGGAAACCGAGCTTTGCGTGCTTCTCGAAGGCCGGGTGCGGCTCACGGACGGGACCGGCGCGGTGGAATACGGGCCGGGCGACGCCTTCGTGATCGCGGCCGGGTTCCGGGGCACGTGGGAGTCGATCGGCCGCGTCACCAAGATCTACGCGATCCTGACACCCGAGGACGGGTAGCGCGCCGATCTCGGCTCCCGTCCTTCCGCCGGGCCGGGTCCGGTCCAGCGCCGGTCAGAGCCGGGGCGCGGGAGCCGGCGTGCCGAGCAGGCTGACCGCCGCGGGCCGCAGTTCCCGCTCCAGCTTGCGCTTCATCGCGGCCTCGAAATCCTCGTAGTCGCGCGCCCGCTCGACGAAGGCCCCGGGACCCCGGATCACGAAATTCTCGTAGTAGCGCCCGATCGTCTCGCCGTCGTCGCCGATGACGAGGCCGTTGATCACGATCGGCGCGTCGGGCGCGGCGAAGGGCGGGGGGACGCCATCGTTGTTGGTGCCATCGCCGGAGATGTCGAGCTTCAGTTCCGCGCAGGGCGGGGCGCTTGCGAGCGTCGCCGCGCCGTAGAGGATCGCATGGCCGAGCGCGGTCGGATATTGCTCGAAGCTCCGCCCCATGGTGGCGATCCGGCCCGCGACCGCGTCGAGATCGGCGGCGGAGCGGATCATGACCCAGTCCTGCCGCGTCTGCTGCTGCCGCCGGCCGCTCCATTCGTAGATGTTGAGCGCCACGACCTGGCCGGGCATCGAGAGAAAGGCCGCGCGCACCGACTCCGACATGAGCGCCGCCGCGAGCCCCTCGGTCTGGAACGCGTATTCGCCGCCATCGACCGACGAGGACACGTCGAGCCCGAGCGCGAGGGCGATCCGGCACTGCTCGGCGGCGGCGGGGCCGGGCAGCGCGACCGCGAGGGCGGCGAGCGCCAGTCTCGCGCCACGTCTCGCGCCGCGTACCAGGGCCCCGACCACCCGCCTCACCACACGCCGGTGTTCTCCATGCTCTTCCACGGCTCCGCCGGCTCCTTCGACTCGCCCTCCTGCAGCAATTCGATCGAGATCCCGTCCGGCGAGCGCACGAAGGCCATGTGCCCGTCGCGCGGCGGCCGGTTGATCGTCACCCCCGCCGCCTGGAGTTTCTCGCAGAGCGCGTAGATATCCTCGACCCGGTAGGCGAGATGGCCGAAGTTGCGGCCGCCCGCCTGCCGCTCGGATTCGTCCCAGTTGTGCGTGAGTTCGACCGCGGCGTTCTCCTGGCCCGGCGGCGAGAGGAAGACGAGAGTGAACCGCCCCTTCTCGTTCTCGACCCGCCGCGTCTCCTCGAGCCCGAGCAGGTCGCAATAGAAGCGTTTCGACTCCTCGATGTCCTTTACGCGGACCATGGTGTGGAGGTATGTAATCTTCATCTTGGGGTTTCCGTCGTCTGATACGCTAGATTTAGCTGAGAGGCGAATCCCCGCGACCG
Source organism: Amaricoccus sp. W119 (assembly GCF_047275745.1). Lineage (NCBI taxonomy): Bacteria > Pseudomonadati > Pseudomonadota > Alphaproteobacteria > Rhodobacterales > Paracoccaceae > Amaricoccus > Amaricoccus sp. W119. The sequence goes on from NZ_JBKQWU010000028.1 coordinate 40,719, forward strand.
CCTGCGAGGATTGAGCATATGCCACTGACCGAGGAACAAAAGGCCGAGATCGAAGCCGCCCGCGCCGAGACGACGCCCACGCTCCGCGCGACCGCGCCGGGGATGGAGCAATGGCTCTACCGGCCCAGGGAGGTGCTCGACCACGGGCTCATCCGCGTCATCGACTACATGGGCGACGACGCGGCCATCGTCCAGGCGGCGCGCGTTTCCTACGGCCGGGGCACCAAGGCCGCGCGCGACGATGAAGGCCTCATCCGCTTCCTGATGCGACACTGGCACTCGACGCCCTTCGAAATGTGCGAGATCAAGCTCCACGTCAAGCTGCCCGTCTTCGTCGCGCGGCAGTGGATCCGCCACCGCACCGCCAATGTGAACGAGTATAGCGCGCGCTATTCGATCCTCGACCGCGAATTCTACATCCCCGCGCCGGAACATCTCTCGGCGCAGTCGGTCAGCAACCGCCAGGGCCGGGGCGCCGTGCTCGAAGGCGAGGAAGCGGCGCGCGTCCTCGACATCCTGCGCGCGGATTCCGGGCGGGCCTATGACCATTACGAGGAGATGCTGTCGCAGACGCGATCCGATGGCTCGGGCCAGCAGGGGCTGGCGCGCGAACTCGCGCGGATGAACCTGCCGGCGAATGTCTACACGCAATGGTACTGGAAGGTGGACCTGCACAACCTCTTCCACTTCCTGCGCCTGCGCGCCGACCCCCACGCGCAATACGAGATCCGCGTCTACGCGGAGGCCTTGTGCGAGATCGTCCGGGACTGGGTGCCCGCAGCCTACGGCGCCTTCGAGGACTACCGGCTCGGCGCGGTCCAGTTCTCGGCGAAGGGGATGGCGTGTCTTCGCCGGATGCTGGCGGGGGAGACGGTGACGCAGGAGACCAGCGGGATGAGCAAGGGGGAGTGGCGGGAGTTCGAGGGGGCGTTGAGCCGCTAGACATGCACAAGAATTTTCTTAATGGCTGTTTCGCTTTGGGAATCATGTTTGGAATATCCGTAGCGATATCGTTTTCAATGTTTCAGGATATACAATTCTATTTCTCGAGCGAGATGGGTGCATCCATTATAGGTGCAATTATTGGTGGTCTGATCGCACTTGCGGCACAGATGTGGGCGAGTAATGTCGAACGAGCGCGCGCTAGCGCCGAGAAACATGACGCAGAATGCTCTGTCGCGAGATCTTTGCTCATCCGATGTCTAGGGATACATAACAATATTCTGAACCTAGAAAAGCACTTGTCGGAGGACGTGTCGGCTTTCAACAAAGCGGGAAAGGGGGAACATCTGTTTTCTTGGGATCGGCCGTTAGGGTCAGATTTTTGTAAGTCAGAGATTCCCCAATCAGAGAAACTATGGGTAATGAGTTTTGATGATATTGATTTATTTAATAGAATTCGTATATGTGATAGTATTAACAATACATTGGTCGATTCTCTGGCTCGATACAGATCAGATAGGACGCAATGCTAGGCACAATGCTGAAATGGATGGTTTGGTGGGTCAGGTAGAACTCAAAAAAAGAAGATTGGCTTAAAATTGCGCCGAGCATCGCGGCACTGGATGATTCCCTAAAGCAAATAATCGAGCGGATTCCTAGAGATGTGCGAGAATCAGGTGATGTGCGTCAATGACGTTGCCAGACACGTCAACGAATTAACGGGTGCGAATATTATCTTTGACGAGGATGAATAGATTTGCCCCGGGGTGCCCGAAGAGTTTGGCGGGTCTTGCGATGGCGATCCCGGGTGGACTTGAACCACCGACCTACCGCTTAGGAGGTAGATGACTTATCAGATATCTCTGTATAAGTCATTGATTTCATTGTGGTTCGGAATCGTCATTTGTAGCTTGTAATCTTTTGTAGCAAGATGAGTGGCGATCCCGGCAGGACTTGAACCTGCGACCTACCGCTTAGGAGGCGGTCGCTCTATCCGCTGAGCTACGGGACCGATGTGGTTTGGATAGCCCTCGGAAGAGTCATGGTCAACCAGCGTGGGGGCACGCCTCATCGGTCACATCAATTAGCTCTTCATCATCTTCAAGACCGATAAAATTTCTCAGCTCATCTTGGATCGCCTTCTCCTTTGAGATGGCCTGTTCAATCGCCTTATGCAGATCAATTTCGTCGTTCATTCGATTGCCTCGTTCACGTTGATTTATAAAAAAGGGCGACGCCAATTCTGGCGTCGCCCCAACTCACCCTTGAAGGATTGAGCAAGTTCAATCAGGAATTCACAACATCCCTGCATCGACATGACTAAGGAAAATCGATGCAGAGAACCTGACCTTGATCGCTCGATCTATTTATCAGAATATGATTCTTCGCTTTACGCGAAGACACGGTAGGTCCTGCACGCTGGATAAATCTCATCGATAATTGACATACGTACCTTCGCGTCTACGACGCGAAGTGAGATGAACTCACGCTCACTATAAAACCTACGCTAAAACAACACGCTGTCGTATTGAATCAATTACAAAGCCGTATGTTTGTTATATCGATATAATATACTTATATCTAAGTCTACGATTTTGTCAAGAACAAAATGACGTATCGGCGCATCGATTTGATGTGATGGAATCGCAACATAAATAAAATTAAAGACAATGCAAACATTTAATCACTGCTGATCGGATTCTCAACGAGATCCAGATCGGACTTGTTTTCAAAACGGAGGAATTACAACATGGCTATTGAGCATGCACGACTTTGCCTAGATATTGTTGCCGACGATCATATGAAGGAGTGCTCTGCCCCCTGAGAACTGGGCCGTCCATTCCTGGAAAATTCGGGTACGGTTTGTCTGGCCGGGATAGGAGGCGATGGCATGAAGGCATCGAAGTTCACGGACGCTCAGAAG
>NZ_JBKQWU010000029.1:0-43484 GCF_047275745.1 Amaricoccus sp. W119
TGATCATCGAAATGATCTGCGTCTCGGAAAATCGGCTCTTTCTCATTCGTCTGCTCCTTCGAGGTCGAGCAGACCCTACATCAGAGCGAGGGAGTTTCCGGGGGGCAGGTCACCAACGATGTTCACGCCCCGATCGGCGGCATATGCCATGACCTCGTCGAGGTCGAAGTCATCCGTCGGCCGGGTGAAGTTCATGTTGACGCCATCGCCCCACCAGCGGCCGTCCCATCCGGCATTCCAGCCTTCGATCAGCACATTTGGCAGATCATGCTCGGCCGCGAAGTCGATGTATCGCTTGGCATGCTCCGTCGTCGCGCCGTGGTTCGGACCGGTCTCCCAGGTCCAGTCGCCCAGATGCATGCTCCACCAGATGCCGATATACTTGGCGGGCTTGATCCAGGACGTATCGTCGAGCGCGTTCGGTTCGTTCAGGTTCAGGATCAGGTAGGATTCGATCAGCCCGCCGGGCGTATCGGCGATCTGCACCGTGCGCCAGGGAGACACCAGCGGGGTTCGCCCCCTGACCAGCGTGAAGCCATCGTCGCCGCCCCATGGCGCGAGATCCGCTTTCAGGCCGCCGTCGCCGTCCGGGATCAGCGACATGGAGGAATAGTCGACCAGCGCCGCCTCGTGGATCGAAAGGTAAAGCCTGTCCGCGGTCTCCATCGTCAGCGGCGTGTGGACGGCCTGATTCCGGGCGATTCCGCTCAGGGGATCTTCGCGCCAGACATATTCGTAGTGGCTTCGTCCATAGGCCGGGATCCACCAGACCTTGGGGTCGCCCGCGATATTGAACTCGGTCAGTTCCTCCGCGATCACGAACGTCCCGAGATGCTCCTGTTCGGGCCATTCGTATCGAAAGCCGAACCCGTCGTCGTAGACCCGGAAGACGATGTCCATCCGGCGGGGCGTGTCACCGCTGGTTTGCAACGCGGCCCGAAGCTCGTTGTAGTTGTTCCTGATGTCCTTCTTTTCACCCCAGACTTGAGTCCATGTCTCGTCGAAAGTCGCGTTCTCGGTGCCGGCCAGCGTCAGCCCCGTATCGAAGGAAGCGCCTTCGGAAAATCGGACCCCCAATTGCGAGGCCGAAAGAATATCGGCGCCAAGCCTTTCGACCGAATACGTCGGTTCGCCATCCCGCATTTCCAGGGTCAGCTTCACCACGCCGCCGGGCGAAACAACCTCCACGCCGTCTTGCGCCCATGATTGCGTCGCCACGAGGAACAGGATCGGAATCACACCTGCGATCAATCGACAGCGACCGACCGCGGATATGGGTTTCGAATCGCAGGCCATGGCTCTTCCCCCATTTTCTTCGCGGTCAGTGTAGGAAAAGACGATTCACCTGGTACCTGAATTGAGCCCGCGGTCGAACGTGTCGCATTGACATGGATTGAGTCCCGGCGGGGTTCCGCGTCGATGGGGCGATCAGCGAGGATAATCGTGCTCTCGGCGATGGCCGCGCGAACTTCGGGCTTTTTTTCAGAAGCCTCCGTCATGAGCGACATGACACGACGACCTCCGCTTTCTGGAAGGGAGCGCTGATCAATTGATTTTCATGCTGAAACACACGCCTATATGGATAGCCCAAAGACGGTCGCGGCACCCCTCAACTGGCTTTCCCGAGGCATTTGCGAAATCCCCTCCCAACTTGGGAGTAGTCCGCGTGGCCGCGATCATGGCGAACACGGACCCGCGCCCCGGCGGTACGGTGGGTCCGAGCTTCCGCCACGCATTCGCCTTCTGGGACTCGGAGGCGAATGACTGGCGCGTCGCACCCGTTCCTCGGAATTTCGGTGGGGGTTGTCAGTGGCGGACATCCGATGAAGTGAAGAGTGAGCCATTGCGCCGCCGTCGGTTCAGGGCGGCGAATGCCTCTGGTGATCTCCGGTGACGGCGAGCGGGAAATTCCGGGGGCTCTGGGCCGCCGAGAGAGTGCCGAATTCTGGGTCGCGGTGATGACCGAGCAGCGCAACCGGGGGGGTGTCCGGGACACCTGATCGCTGAACGGCTTCCCGGCCTGTCCGTGGTTCGTCTCCGCCGTTCGTCACCCGCGAGGATGACAGACGGCGAGACAATTCCGGACTATGCTCCGGCCGAGGATAGCGCCGCGAGAAGTGGTCCAGAGGAGGAGGCAGGATGCGGAGATATTCCACCGCTGGATTGCGCGGCCGGCTGGGTTCGGATTTCTGGGTCGACGCGGTCCGCCGGACCTACACGCCGGTCGACTGCGCCATCGCCCGGGATGACCGTTTCGAGGCCAGTCTGGTGGTCGGCGACCTCGGAGCCGTCGAATTGACGCGTGTCGTCTCGACGGCGATCACCTACGACCGGTCCCGCGCCGCGATCCGGAAGGAAGACCGCGGAGAGTATGTCATCGGTTTTCTGGAATCGGGCGAACTGCGCCTGGAACAGGGTGAACGCGCGGCGCGGGTCGTGCCGGGCGACATCTGCCTCTTCGGCACGGGCCGGCCCTATCGGCTGACCTGTCCCGGGTCCTATGAGGCGATCCACCTCAAGGTTCCGCGGCACGAGCTCGACCGGCGGCTGCCGGCGGCGGAGAAGCTCTCGGGGGTGCGGATCGCGGGTGAGGGCGGCTACGCGCGGCTGGGCGCGACCATGCTGCGCTCAACCTTCGACCTGATCGGCGACACACCGGCATCGGAGCGGCTCGCCGCCCCGCTCATCGATCTGATCGGGCTCGCCTTCGACGAAGGCTTCGATCCCGAGGACGGGGCGCGGCACGCGCGTATCGTCGCCCGGGCGCAGGACCTGATCCTCAGGCACCTCCTCGACCCCGCGTTCGATATCGCAACCGTCCCCGCCCTCATCGGTACCTCGGCGCGGACCCTCAGCCGAGCCTTCGCGCGCCAGGGGATCACCCCGGCGAAATGGATGTGGAGCAGGCGGCTGGAAGCCGCGCGGGACGCGATCGCATCCCGGCGGGGACAGTCGGTGTCCGAAGTCGCGATGGCCTGCGGCTTCAACGACTTCTCGCACTTCAGCCGCGCCTTCAAGGCGCGGTTCGGTGTGACGCCCAGCAGCCTGCGCGCGAGCGGGCCGGAGCCGGCGCCATCCGGTGGCGTGCCCGGGCCAGCCGGCGGTTCGGGGCTCACACGAACCGCCTCTTGAAACGACGGCCCGCCAATGGCAATCTTTGCCATTGCGCGGGAGGGTTGTCATGGCCACGATGAACGTTTCGCTTCCAGACCCGATGAAGACCTGGGTGGAGCGGCAAAGCGCCGAAGGGCGCTACGCCAATGCCAGCGACTACGTTCGGGACCTGATCCGCCGGGACCAGCTGCGTTCGGACGCCATCGCCCGAATGCAGGGCCTCGTCGACGAAGGACTGGGAAGCGGGGAAGGCAGTCGCTCCATGTCCGAGATCAAGGCCGAGGCGCGCCGCCGGGCCGGACTGCCCGAAGGGTGACATGGCGCCTCAGCCAGGCCGCCGAGGAAGACCTCATCGGGATCTGGCTCCATGGGGCGGACCGTCACGGTCCCGCCCAGGCGGATCGGTACCAGGACGGCCTGGAAGCGACGTTTGGCGTTCTCGCCCAGTTTCCCGAACTGGCCCGCGAATGCCCCGAACTGACACCCCCGCTTCGAGTGCATCCGTTCGGCTCGCATATGATCCTCTACCTCGTCCAGCCGGACGGATCGATCTTCGTGGTTCGAGTCCGCCACGCACGCGAAGATTGGGCCTCCGAGCCGCTCTGAGCGAGTTGGAGACGCTCCGCCCGCAAGTTACCCCCCAGAGCGCGCCCTCGCTCGGGCCTAACGGGCGACGAAGCCGCCGTCGATGGAGAGCACCGTCCCGGTCACGAAGGACGCCGCGTCCGACAGGAGCCAGACGATGCCCTCCGCCATCTCGCGGGGCCGGCCCATCCGGTTCATCGGATGCGCGGCGCCGGCCGCGTCGTATTCCTTCATCCCCGGCTTCAGCTTCAGACCCTGCTCGGTGACCATCGGCGTCTCGGTGAAGCCCGGGGCGATCGCGTTGACCCGCACGCCCGCCGTCGCCGTCTCCAGCGCCGCCGCCCGCGTCGCACCGGCCACGCCGTGTTTGGCGGCGGAATAGGCGACGAAGTTCCCGCCCGCCACCAGGCCCCAGATCGAGCAGGTGTTGACGATCGCGCCGGCACCCATCGGCAGCATCGCCCGCATCTCGGCCCGCATGCAGGCGATGACCGCCATCAGGTCGATCGCGATGATGTCGCGCGCGGCGCCGAGGTCATAGTCGACCAGCGGCCCGATCGGCCCGGTGATCCCGGCATTGTTGACGGCGCAGTCGAGGCGGCCGAAGGCCGCCACGGTCTGTTCGACCATCTTGGCTATGTCGCCGTCGTCGGTCACGTCGCAGCGGATGGTGATCGCTTCCGTGCCGAGAGCTTCGATCTTCGCCTTCACCGCGGTGAGCTTCGTCTCGTTCATGTCGGCGATCGCGACCTTCGCCCCGCGTTCGGCGAGCAGCAGCGCCGTCGCCTCGCCGATCCCCGACGCGCCGCCGGTGACGAGAGCGACCTTTCCCTTGAAATCAGCCATGCCCCCTGCCCCTCAGAACGGTGAATCGAGGACGCCGTCGAGCCGGCTCATCCGCCATGTCTCGCCCTGCCTGACGAAATCCATCGTGTAGTAGCCGGCCGAGAGCAGCCGGGTCTCGCCGCCCTCGGTCGAAGCGAGGCTGAGGTTCGCGGTCATCGAGGCGGTGGTTTCGGTCTGCGCGGTGAAGAAGATGTTCGAGACATTGTGGCGCCGCTGATCGGTCTGGCCCTGGCGGATGCCCTCGAGCACCGAGACGATCTCCGCGCGCCCCTTCATCGGGCCCCAGGCGATATCGGTGCCGGTGACGACACCCCCGCTCGTCGCATCCTCGGTGAAGGTATCGGCCAGCATGGCGAAATCGGCCATGTCGTAGCCCCAGGCATAGCGGGCCAGAACCTCGATCATGGCCTGGCGGTCGGCGGCATCCTGCGTCGTCATCGTCATTCCTCCGTACAAGATATTGATTGGATTTGGTTTATCCTCAGGCGGCGTCGCCCAGGGCGGGATAGTCGGTGTAGCCGGCCTCGCCGGTCGCGTACCAACCGTCGTAGCGGGGTGTGGCGATCTCGGCGCCGCGCGCGATGCGCGTCACGAGGTCGGGATTCGCGAGGAAGCCGCGGCCGAAGGCGATGGCCTGGACCTCTCCGGCCGCGAGCAGCTCCGCACCGCCCCCGACCGTGAGCCCGCCGTTGGCGATGATCGGACCGCTGTAGCCCGGCCTGAGCGCCGCGACGATCTTGTCGCGCGACGGATTGCCGAACCAGCCGTTCATGTCGGCGAAGTGGACATAGCCGACGCCCAGCTGATCGAGACGGCTTGCGAGATGGGAATAGGTCGCGTGGCTGTCGGGATCGCGGGTGTTGTTGTAGACGGCGTAGGGCGATACGCGGATCCCGACGCGGCCCATGGGAAGATGCCGCGCGACCGCCTGGATCACCTCGGTCACGAAGTGCGACCGGTTTTCGATCGAACCGCCGTATTCGTCGTCGCGCCGGTTCAGCGTTGGCGACAGGAACTGATGCGGCAGGTAGCCGTTGGCCGCGTGGATCTCCACCCCGTCGAAACCCGCCTCGACGGCGTTCGCGGCGGCGCGGCCGTAATCCGCGATCGTCCGCCTGATCTCGTCATGCGACATGGCCCGCGACTGCGACGGCATGAGCTTCACATACCGCCCGTTGTCGAGTTTGCCATAGACGTCGATCATGCCCGGATCGTCGTTGACCCCGCTCGGCGAGAGCGGTTCCTTGCCGCCCTGCAGGCCCTGCGCGCCGACGCGGCCGCAGTGCCAGAGCTGGCAGAAGATCCGCCCGCCCTCGGCATGGACCGCCTCGGTGACCGGCTTCCACGCCTCGACCTGCCCGGCCGTGAAGATCCCGGGCGCGTGTTCGAAGCCGCAGGTATCGGCGTTGATGTAGGTGCCCTCGCTGATGATCAGGCCCGCGGTCGCGCGCTGCCGGTAGTACCGCGTCATGATCTCGACGGGGACGCCGGTCTTCGTCGCCCGGGCGCGGGTGAGCGCGGGCATGACGACGCGGTTCGGCAGGGTCAGATCCCCGATGACGAGCGGATCGAAATATGTGGTCATTGCTTCCTCGAGGATGGTTCCCGCGGGAGCCGGTGCCTTGGATCGGCGCCGGGGCTGACAGGGGGGCGGACGCCGGGGCCGACGCGGGTTGTTACCAGATCGACAATCCGCCGGTGACGGGCAGGCTCGCGCCGGTGATGTTCCGCGCCCGGTCCGAGGCGAGAAACGCGACCGCCTCGCCGATGTCCTCCGGCGTCTGGCCGCGGCCGAGCGGCACGCGCTCTTCCTGGAGCTTCCACTGGTGGTCGGCGAGCCCGTCCCACATCCGGGTCCTGACGATCCCGGGGCAGACGGCGTTCACGTTGACGTTGAAGGGCGCCAGTTCCCGCGCGAGCGACTGGGTGATCGCCGTGGCGCTGAATTTCGACGCGCAATAGGCTGAATATTCGACGATCGCCTCCTTGCCGCAGAAGGAGGTGACATTGACGATCTTGCCGTCGCGCTTGCCGGCGAAATACTTGCCATAGGCCTGGGACGAGAAGAACAGCGCCTTGGCGTTCAGGTCGTTCATCCGGTCCCAGTCCGCCTCGCCCACCTCGTCGAACTTCGCCTGGCTGGCGACGCCGGCGTTGTTGACGAGGATGTCGACACCGCCCATGGCCGCGACCGCGGCGTCGAGCGCGCGCTGGTGCGACCCGATCTCGCCGACGTTCTGCGCCAGCGCGGCCGCGCGCCGGCCGAGCGCCCGAACTTCACCCGCGACGGTCTCGGCGGCGTCGATGTCGAGATCGGCGATCACCACATCCGCGCCGTGCCGGGCGAGCGCCAGGGCGCAGCCGCGCCCGATACCACTTCCGCCGCCGGTGACGACGGCGACCTTGCCTGCGAGTTCCATCGGTTCTCTCCCTGTGAGCTGTTGGCCGGGCACCGGGGGTACCCGCCGTTCGCGTCACATTAGTCCGCGTCGCACCCCGGCCGCTTTGCTCGCCCGGCCGATCGCTTGACCGAGGCGGCCAATCGCGCGGGTTCGCCGCGGCTATCCGGCGATCTCTCCCGGCTTCGAGAGGAGCGGCAGGGTCGCGAGGTTCCGGCCGAGGTCGATCATGGACCAGGGCAGGAATTCGGTGATCGCGAGCCCGACCACGTCGGACTCCCGGGCGACGGCCTCAAGGATCGAGGCGACCTCCGCGAAGCCCATGCGCCCCTTGGCCACCCCGTCGAAGGCGCCCTCGGGGAGCCCCGGCTTGTTGAACAGGAGGTAGTCGTGACTGGCCGGCGACAGCACGTCGAGGTCGAAATGCACCGCGACCTTCGTGGCTCCGGACCCGCGGAGCCAGTCGAGCACGGGTTCGGCCGAGCCGCCGAGATCCTCGGGCGACAGGCGGGCCATGCCGCGGTCGCGGAGGTAGCTTTCCTCATGCGGCAGGGTCTCGGTGAGACCGACGTGGAGCACCCGGGCGGGCTCGATCGGCCGGGGCACCGCCGCGACGAAATCGGGATCGCCGTCGCCCATCAGCATCGCCAGCACATGAGCATGCGCGTGCGGGAACTCCCGCGCGCTCATCACATCGGGATGCGCGTCGACCCAGATCACCGCGAGGTCGTCGCCGTAACGTTCGCCGAGATAGGCGATCGGCGCGAGATCGACGAGGCAATCACCCCCGACGGTGACGATCGCTTCCGGGGTGTGCCGCGCGATCGCGGCGCGCGCCTGATCGAGCAGGTCGAGCAACGCGCTCCGCATGACGATGCCCCGCTCCTCCGGGCGCGCGTCCTGCGCCGCCTCGGCCACGGCGATGGTCTCCACCGGACCTTCAGGCGGCGGCAGGATCGCCGCCAGGACACCGGCGCCGACGCGGTAGGCGGGATCGTTGCCCCCCTGCCATTGCGGCATGATGAGCCGCAGCGTTGATTTCGGATCGACGGACATCGCGGTCCTCCCTTCTGTGTTTCGACCCCGGCGGCGGGATCTCCCGGCATCGCACCGGGTGTGGGCCAAGATACGCGATGACCCATGCACGATGTTCGACCGTCCGGCCGATGTTCCGCGTTCATTCGGGCGTCGGTGCCGGCTCGCATCCCGGCGAGGAAGATGTCGGCGCGCCGGTCAAGCCCGGCACGCACGCGGGCCGCTCATTTCAGCCGGTGCTCCACGGTGAAGACGCGGGCCATGCCCCTGTCGATGAAGTGGCGGATGTCCTGCGCGATCATCTCGCGCCCTCCATCGACGGTGAAGTACCGCTCCACGACGTCCCTGTCGGTGGCGAAATGGAGATTGGTCGCGCCCTGGATCTCCGGCGCGCCCTTGGTCACCGGGCGGATGACGAAATACCGGACGTAGCGGGCGAAGCCGTGAATCTTCCTCGCCCATCCCACGTGATTGTCCCAGGAGCGGCGGAAAGCGGCCGGGGAAAGGTCGGCATGGGCGAAGAAGCCGCGCACGAGCTTGAGGCCCGGCGTCGGATTGCCCGCCAGACGGACGGCATCGTCCTGCTCGACGCTCCGTTCCACCTCATAGCCGAAGTCGATCTCGGTCCGCGCGGCGATTTCGTCTCCGAACGCCGCCATCAGCCGATCATGCGCCGCCCCGTCGGGGCAGTCGAGGTCGAGCGTGACGTCATAGCCCTCGCCGACGCGCGCTTCGTCGCGATAGAGCTCAACCCCCGGTCCCGGCACTGCGAGGTTCACGCAAAGGCCGGTGCAATCGCCGGAAGCGGCGACGCGGGGTCCGAGATCATCGCGCCACCACGCCTGGTAGGCGTCCGACGTGCCGGGATTGGCCCGGAGGAAGTAGAGAAACTGTGCCATCCCTGGTCCTCGCTTCTTTGGAGTGCGGAGTGTGTCGGGCGCGGATCTAGCCGGGCCGTTTCAGCGTGAATCGATCCGTCGGCCGCGAGTAGAGCCCGCCGCCCCCGAGCCGCGAGACCGGCGCGTGAAGCTCCGGGTCGACGTGAAACCGGTCGCTGACGGTCCCTGACCGCGCATGCAGGACCAGAACCTCGCCGATGAACATGTGATACGGCACCTGCCCCAGCGTCAGCGTCTCCTGAACCCGGCACTCCATCTGGATGCGTGCCTCGGCGATCCGGGGCGGGCGGACGGCGGTGGACGCGAGTTCGGTCAGTCCTGCGAGCCGCAGCTCGTTCGCGCCCCGCGGATGTTCGCCCGAGGTCGCGTTCATCGCTTCCGCCAGTTCGGCGTCGACCAGATGCAACACGAATTCCGGGACTTCCGCGAGATTCTGGATCGTATCCTTCACCGTGCCGCGGCGGCTTTCGACCGGGACGCCGACCGAGAACATCACAAGGCAGGGCTCCACCGCGATGACGTTGAAATAGCTGAACGGCGCCAGATTCACACCCGCCGCGCCGATGGTCGAGACCCAGGCGATCGGCCGCGGCACGACCGATCCGTTCATGAGCTTGCTCTGATCGGAGCGTGCCAGATCCGGCATCCGGAAGCTGTCGAAGTTCATTCTCCACCTGTCTCCTGTCTCGATATCGCCACGATCCGCCGGGTGGTCCTGACCGCGGACAGGGCGCGGGATCACCGCGCCGTGTAACCGCCGTCCGCCGCCAGAACCGTGCCGGTCACGAAGCTGGCGCGGTCGCTCAGCAGGTAGCAGGCGGCCTCGGCGATCTCGCGCGCCCGCGCCATGCGCTCCATCGGATGGCGCGCGGCGATGGTCGCGCGCTCCTCCGCCGGCCGGTCGGCGATGAGCGGCGTGTCGACATATCCGGGCGCCAGGGCGTTCACCCGGATATTTCGCGTCGCATAATCGAGCGCCGCGACCCTGGTCAGCCCGACGACTCCGTGTTTCGCGGCGGCGTAGGCGGCGGTTCCGGGCACGCCGACGAGGCCGCAGATCGACGCGATATTGACGATCGCGCCTCCGCCCGAGGCGATCAGCGCCGGGATCTCCGCCTGAAGGCAATGGAAGACACCCGTCAGATTGACGGCGATCTGCCTGCTCCAGTCGGACCGGGACAGGAGTGCCAGTTCCTGTCGGGCGGTGACGATCCCGGCATTGTTGGCGCAGATGCGGAGCCCGCCGAACCGATCGGTGACGCGCGCGACCGCGTCCAGCACCGCGTCGGGATCGGTGACGTCCATGCCGAGGCCCATCGCCGCGGCGCCCCGGCCGGACAATTCGGCCGCGAGCGCCCGGGCCGCTTCGGCGTCGCGATCGGTGACGGCCACCACCGCGCCGCGATCCGCCAGCAGCCGACAGATCTCGGCCCCGATTCCCGAGGCCCCGCCGGTCACCAATGCGACCTTTCCAGAGAATTCCGATTCCGCCATTCGCCGTCCTCCTCGCCACGGGTTCAACCTGCGGCGATGAACGCGCGGGCGCTGTCCTTCCGACGGAGGACAGAAAGCCGGCCGGGGCGTCCGTACTCCTTCCCGGGGATGGCCGCCCCGCGAGGCGGAACGGACGAAGGAGCGAACGTGCTTGGGGAGAGAACGGCCCCGGTCACCGGAGCGGGCCAAGGGAACGGCGCGGCCGGCGCGGCCGAAATCGCGGCGGCCGGTGTTTTCTCGCCTCGGAAGTGTCGAGCTTCGTCACCGGTGTCACCCTGCCCGGTCGGCGGCGGCTATCAGTGTGACCCGACGAGAAGGTCCAGGGCGCAGGCTCGCATCGAGACAAATTGGGGAACCGGAGATGAAGATCCACACCTACTTCCGCTCATCGGCGGCCTATCGCGTGCGTATCGCGCTCAATCTCAAGGGGATCGCGCACGAGCTGGTTCCGGTGCACATGTACCGCGACGGCGGCGAGCATCGCACGGAGGGATACGCGGCGAAGAATCCGCAGCGGCTGGTCCCGACGCTCGAACTCGGCGACGGAACCTGCCTCGGGCAATCGCTCGCGATCATCGAATATCTCGACGCGACCCATCCCGGGCCGCGCCTGATCCCCGATGATCCGCTTGTCGCGGCGCGGGTCCGGGCGGTGTCCCATGCGATCGCCTGCGACATCCACCCGCTGAACAATCTCCGGGTCATGAATTATCTGAAGGACCCGCTCGGCCACGGCGAGGCCGAGGTCCGGGAATGGTACGCCCACTGGATCCTGAACGGCGGGCTCGACGCCGTGGAGCGGCTGATCGATCCCGGCGGGCCCTTCTGCTTCGGCGATGCGCCGACGCTGGCGGATTGCTGTCTCGTGCCACAGCTCTTCAACGCCCGCCGCTTCGGCGTTCCGCTCGACGGGCTCGGGCGCGTTCTGGCGGTCGAGGCGCATTGCGCGACGCTCGCGCCGTTTCAGGCCGCGCATCCTTCCGCCCAGCCGGACGCCGAGTGAGCCGGCGCGCCTTGACATGAGGCCGCCGCGCACCAGAACCTCTCGCTGATCTCGACTTGCTGGGAGAAGGCGCCACGGTGGGTCAGGCCGAGAAACCCGATGACATGCCTCCCGTCTCATACGTCAGGATGAGCGACCGCGAGGCATGGCATAACGTGCTCTGCGAAAGGTTCGCGCCCACGGAATTCGCGCCCGACGCCGAGACCCGGTTCCGGGGCGAGCTCACCTATGTGAACCACGGCGCCACAAGGATGTCGCGCATCCATTCCTCCTCCGGGCGCTTCTCGCGCGATTCGCAGGCGATCCGGCGCGACAATTTCGACGGGTTCCAGCTTCTGGTCAGCCTCGACGGCGAATTGCGGCTGTCACAGGGGGACAAGCGGCTGGAGGCGCGGCGGGGCGAGGCGCTGCTCTATCGCCACGGCGCGCCCTTCGAACTGGACCTGCCGCGCAAGTATCGCGCCCTGTCGCTCTGGGTCGAACCGGAGATGATGTCGCGGCACAGCCCGGCGGCGGTCAACGGCGGGCCGATGCTTCTCGGTTCCGCGACGACCAACGGAAATCTCGCGCTGATGATGCTGCGCGAGCTCTGCCTCGGCACGATCGAGCGCCGCGCGGCCCAGACCGCGCAACTCGTGCGCGCGACGCTCGATGTGATCGAGACCACGGTTCCGGCGGGTGCCGCCGAGTTGGATACCCAGCATCGCTGGCTCGTGGAGAAGCTCGCGGCCTACGTCGAGCGCAACATCGACGACACCGACCTCGACCTCCAGAGGCTGGTGGAGGTGGCCGGCGTCTCGGCGCGCACGCTGAACCGGGCCTTCGCCGCGCAGGGGACGACGCCGATGCGCTGGGTCTGGGAGCAGCGGCTCGGCATGGCGCGCGACGCGCTGATCCACGCGCGGGTCCGCAACGTGACCGAAGCCGCCTTCGGCTTCGGCTTCAAGGACGCCTCCCACTTCAGCCGCGCCTTCTCGCGGAAGTATGGCGTCACGCCGAATTCGATCCGCCAGAGCTGAGCGACTCAGGCCGCCGCCAGCTGCCGCGCGGCCGATGACTGGATCAGCATGGTCGAGAGCTGGTTGATCGAATTGACGTTCAGCCGCGCATAGGCGCGCCGCCGGTAGGTCAGGACGCTGGTCTGCTTGATGCCGAGGTCGAGCGCGATCCCTTCGGCGGTGACACCGAGGATCGAGCGCGCGCAGACCGCGACCTCGCGCTCGGTCAGCTCCGGGAAGGCCCAGGCGACGCAGTCCTCCATCTCGGCCGAGGACACGCGCCGCTGCCGCGCGGAGCTCACCGCCAGGCGGTAGTGCAGGCTCAGGATCGGCAGCAGCAGGTTGGCGAAATGAGACAACTCGTCGATCGACGCCTGATCGAAGGCGCCATCGCAGCGGCGCCGGTAGACGCTGAGCGCGATCAGGAACCCCTCCGAATGGCGCGCGAGCGTCAGCTTTTCCCCGATCCCCGGGCGCGTGAAGCAGGTCGTCCGATACTTGTGATGCCGGATCTCGTCGGCGCTCACCCGGATCGCGAAGGAGCCGTCGGCGCAGTCCTCGCTCAGGACATCGAAGATCGGGTCGTGGCGGAAGAAATCGGCGCAGTAGAACCCCGCGCGCTCTTCCGAGCGGCGGTCGAGGCTGCGCGAGAACAGCGCGACCGGCGGGGCGAGCGGCGCGGAACGCTGGAAGACCAGGAACTCGGAAACGCCGAAACAGTCGAACATCAGATCCGCGAACGCTCCGGAAAGGAGTCCGTCCCCACGGCCTGGATGGTGTCGCAGAGCCCCAGGACCGCGCGGGCGGTCTCGGGCCGGGCCGGCTTGATGTCGGAAACGATCATCGCGTTTTCTCCCCATCCATAATGTTGCTGGATACGAGGATGGCGCGGCGGGTGGCGGAGCGCCTGCTCCTGCCTGCCACGGATATTGACCGGAATTGCCATCCGGCCCCGGGAAGCCTCGCGCGCCGCCATCCGGGCTGTCGTCAGGGCATAGGACTGAGGCGGCGCGGGAGACGGCGGATAGTCGCCGCGGAAACCCGGACACATTCGAGGGAAGATCATGAAGATCGCAATCATTGGCGCGGGCGGCAATGTCGGCCAGCGCCTCGTCTCCGAGGCCCTGTCGCGCGGGCATGAGGTCACGGCCATCGGCCCGAACGCCGCGAAGCTCGAATCGCTGGGCGAGGTCGCAGCGAAACCCGGCACGCTCGGCGAGCCGGACGCCCTCTCGGCCGCGCTCGCGGGCCACGACGTGGTCGTGAGCACGGTCCGCTTCGTGAACTACGATGTCGGCCAGCTCCTCGCGGCGGTGCGCGGCTCCGGCGTCGGGCGGCTCGCCGTCGTCGGCGGCGCGGGTTCGCTGACCTCGCCCGCCGGCGGCCTCGTCGCCGATGGGCCGGCCTTCCCCGAAGCCGCGAAGCCCGAGGCGGCGGCCGGCCGGAAGGTGCTGGACGCGCTCCGGGAGGAAGACGGGATCGACTGGACATTCCTGTCGCCCTCCGCCGTCTTCACCGCCGGCGAACGCACCGGCGAATTCCGTCTCGGCAAGGACGAGCTCCTCGTCGATGCCGGCGGCGAGAGTCGCATCTCCTTCGAGGACTACGCGGTCGCATTTCTCGACGAGATCGAGGACGGCAAGCATTCCCGCGAGCGTTTCACGGTCGGATACTGACCACCGGGCTCCAAGCGACGAAGCCTCCAGCAATCAAGGAGACCACGGATGAGCAAGGCATTCGCATCCCAGGGCGACCTCACCGAAAAGAAGATCAGCTTCACCGAGATCGGCGACGGGCTCTACGCCTTCACCGCCGAGGGTGACCCGAACACCGGCGTCATCATCGGCGACGAGAGCGTGATGATCGTCGAGGCGCAGGCGACGCCGCGCCTCGCACGCAAGGTCATCGAATGCGTGCGCGGCGTGACCGACAAGCCGATCAGCCATGTCGTGCTGACCCATTACCACGCCGTGCGCGTGCTCGGCGCCTCGGCCTATGGCGCGCGCGAGATCATCATGTCCGACGTGGCGGCGGCCATGGTCGAGGAGCGCGGGCAGGAGGATTGGGACAGCGAGTTCGGCCGCTTCCCGCGGCTCTTCCAGGGCCACGAGGAAATCCCCGGCCTGACGCGGCCGACCACGACCTTCAGCGACTCGATGACCGTCTATCTCGGCAAGCGCCGGGTCGACATCCTGAAACTCGGCCGGGCGCATACCGCGGGCGACACCGTGATCTGGATTCCGGATCAGGAGGTGATGTTCACCGGCGACATCGTCGAATACCACTCCGCCTGCTACTGCGGCGACGGCCATTTCAACGACTGGCCCGCGACGCTGGCGGCGATCGCGGATTTCGAGCCCAGGGCGATCGCACCGGGCCGGGGCGATGCGCTGGTCGGCGGTGAGATGGTCGCGAAGGCGCTGGCCAATACCGCCGATTTCATCCGGAGCACCTACGCGCCCGTCGCCCGCATCGTCGCGCGGGGCGGCACGCTGAAGGAGGCCTGGGACGCGGTCCGGGCTGAATGCGATCCGAAGTTCGCGGACTACGCGATCTACGAGCACTGCCTGCCCTTCAACGTCGCCCGCGCCTATGACGAGGCGCGTGGCATCGACACGCCGCGGATCTGGACCGCCGAGCGGGACCGCGAGATGTGGGACGCCCTGCAGGGCTGACCGGTGTTCTTGGCCGCGCTCACGGGGCGCGGCGACCCAATGGGAGGAATTCAGTCGTGCTGCTGGACAGATACAGCCTCGCGTTCAAGCTTTACCCCTACGCCCGCTCGGCGGACCAGGACGCGGACGCGCCGGTCCGCCACCCGGTCGTGATCGTCGGCGGGGGGCCGATCGGCCTCGCCACCGCGCTGGATCTGGGCCGGCAGGGGGTGCCGGTGGTCCTGCTCGACGACCACGAGGGGATCGGCATGGGCAGCCGGGCGATCTGCTTCGCCAAGCGGACGCTCGAGATCGCCGACCGCTATGGCTGCGGCCAGCCGCTGGTCGAGAAGGGCGTGGTGTGGAACGTCGGCAAGGTGTTCCACGACGACCGCGAAGTCTTCTCGTTCAACCTGCTGCCGGAGGGCGGCCACAAGTACCCCGCCTTCATCAACCTCCAGCAGCCCTATTTCGAGCGCTTCCTGTTCGAGCAGATCGTGGAGGAACGGAAGAAGGGCGCGCCGATCGAGATCCGGGGCAAGAACCGCCTCGACGCGCTCGACATCCGGGGCGATCATGTCGCGCTCGAGGTGATGACGCCGGAGGGCCCGTACCAGCTGGAAGCGGACTGGCTGGTCGCCTGCGACGGCGCCTCCTCGCCGACGCGCGGCATGATGGGGCTCGATTTCGAGGGACGGGTGTTTCAGGACAGCTTCCTGATCGCCGACATCCGGATGAAGTCCGCGGCCTTCCCGACCGAACGCTGGTTCTGGTTCGATCCCTGGTTCAAGTCCGGCGCCTCGACGCTGCTCCACAAGCAGCCCGACGATGTCTGGCGCGTCGATTTCCAGATCGGCTGGGACGTGGACCGGAAGGAGGAGATGAAGGAGGAGAACATCCGCCGCCGCCTCGATGCGATGCTCGGCGAGGGTGTCGAATACGACATCGTCTGGTCCTCGATCTACACCTTCCAGTGCCGGCGCATGAAGAAGTTCCGCCACGGCCGCGTGCTCTTCGCCGGCGACAGCGCGCATCAGGTCTCGCCCTTCGGCGCCCGCGGCGCCAACTCCGGGATCCAGGACGCGGACAACCTCGGCTGGAAGCTCGGCATGGTGGTGCGTGGCGACGCGCCGGAACGCCTGCTCGACAGCTATGACGAGGAGCGCGTCCATGGCGCGGACGAGAACATCCTGAACTCCACCCGCTCCACCGACTTCATCACGCCGAAATCGAAGGTGAGCCGGATCTTCCGCGACGCGGTGCTCGATCTCGCCGAGGGCAACGAATTCGCGCGGTCGATCGTGAACTCCGGGCGGCTCTCGGTGCCCTGCGTCTATGACGGGCTCTCGCTGAACGGTCCCGACGCGCTTCCCGACGCCCCGGCGCGGACACGGCCGGGCAGCCCCTGCCCCGACGCGCCGCTTGGCGACGGCTTCCTGCTCGACCGGCTCGGCAACGGGTTCCGGCTCATGACGATCGATGCCGAGGCGCCCGAAACCGTCACCGAGGACGGGGTGAGCGCGGAGCGCATCGCCGTCTCCGCCGCGGACGACCCCTCGGGTGTGCTCGCCGAACGCTACACCGGCGACGCCGTCTCCGGCGTCTATCTGATCCGCCCGGACCAGCACGTCGCGGCCCGCTGGGACAGCTTCGACGAGACCGAGATCCGCGCCGCGCTGCGCAAGGCCTGCGGTAAGGAGTGATCGCCATGGCAAGCCTCACCACCCGCCCGAATTTCGAACGGGCCGACGACTTCTACGCGAAGCTGATCGCGGCGCACGAGGGTCTCTCCGACGACGAGAGCATGGCGCTGAACGCGCGGCTGATCCTGACGCTCGCGAACCATGTCGGCGACCAGCAGGCGCTCGAAGAGGCGCTGCGGATCGCCCGCCCGCGGCGGCCCGCCTGACCTGAACCCGCGGGCGGCCGGAGCGGCTCAACCCGCGGGCCACCCGTGAAAGGCGCGGCGAAGCCCGGCGCCGGTCTCCGCGCGGAGACAACGAAAGCCCACGCGACAATCGAACACCGGCCCTCCATGGGCGGGCAACGCGGACTCTCGCGGGTCCGCGAACCGCCGCGCGCGCCCCGATCACGGGCGGCCCGTGTCGTTCTCGCTGAGTACAGCGAAAAATCCACGAAAGCCGCAGACTTCGCGGAACACGGAACCAATGCGGAAAAGTGAGGGAGGATATGGAAAGGTTCGCAACGGCCCTGAGCCGCGGCATGGTCGCGATCGCGGGGTTCAGCATCGTCGCGATGCTGGTGCTCGTCGCGGGCGACGTGATCTCGCGCGCGGTTCTCAACATCGCGATCCCCGGCATCGACACCGTCGTCGCGGCCTATCTGATGGTCGCGACGATCTTCCTGCCGCTCGCGATGCTGGAGATGCTCGAGGAGAACATCAGCGTCGATATCCTGCGCGACCACGTGCCCGATGTCGTGAAGGACGTCTTCGACGTGATCGGACGCCTGCTGACGACGATCCTCTACGGGCTGCTCGCCTGGCTCTATGTGCATGTCGCGCTCGAATCCTTCGAGATCCGCGAGTTCGTCACCGGCACCTGGGATGTGCCGATCTGGCCCGCGCGCATCATCATGCCGATCGGCCTTCTCGTCGCCACCCTCGCCGCGGGGACGAAGCTTCTCGTCTCGCTCCGCGCGCTCATCGCCGGGTCGAAGCCGCCTTCCCACCATACGACAGGGACCTTCTGAAATGAGCGAACGTGAAATCATCGGCGCGCTCAGCGTCGGAATCGTCCTGCTCCTGGTCGCGATCCGCGTGCCGATCGGAATCGCGATGGGGATCGTCGCCTTCGGCGGCATCTCGGCCGCGGTGAGCATCAAGGCGGGGCTCGGCGTCCTGACCGCGATCCCCTTCGAGATCGTGGGCGACTGGAATCTCTCGGCGATCCCGATGTTCCTGCTGATGGGCTATGTCGCGGCATCGGCGGAGCTCACCAAGAACCTCTTCCGCTCCGCCCGTATCACGCTCAGCTGGCTGCCGGGCGGCCTCGCCTCGGCGACGGTGATCTCCGCGGCGCTCTTCTCCTCGGCGAGCGGGTCGAGCATCGCGACCGCCGCCGCCTTCGCGCGGACCGCCGTCCCCGAGATGCTGCGGGCGAACTACCACCCCGGCCTCGCGACGGGCGCCGTCGCCGCCGCCGGAACCCTCGGCGCGCTGATCCCGCCCTCGGTCCTGATGATCGTCTACGGCATCACCATGTCGGAATCGATCAACAGCCTCTTCCTCGCGGGCGTGCTGCCCGGGATCGTCTCGGCACTGATGTTCATCATCTACATCACGGTCCGCTGCGCGGTGACACCTTCGCTGGCGCCCGCGGTCCACGAGGATGTCTCGCCCGAGGAGCGGCGGGAAGCGTTCCGTGACGTCTGGCCGCTGCCGGTCATCATCCTCGGCGTCATCGGCGGCATCTTCGCCGGGCTCTTCACGCCGACGGAAGCGGGCGCCGTCGGGGCCGGGCTCACGATCCTCGTCGCGATCCTGCGCCGGTCCTTCACCTGGCCCGGCTTCAAGGACGCGCTCGTGAGGACCGCGAACGGCACCGCCTCGATCTTCATCATCGTCGTCGGCGCCGGGCTCTTCCAGCGGCTGCTCGGCCTCACCGGGGTCGCCTCGGCCTTCACCGATCTCGTCGCGGCGAATATCGACACGCAGCTTGGCGTGCTCATCGCCATCGCCGCGCTCTACCTCGTGATGGGCTGCTTCCTCGACGGCATCTCGATCATGCTGCTGACGCTGCCGGTCATCACGCCGATCCTGCGGCACTATTCGATCGACCTGATCTGGTTCGGCGTCATCACCGTGAAGCTCCTGGAAATGGGCATGATCACGCCCCCGATGGGGATGAACGTCTTCGTGGTGAAGGGGGCGCTTGGCGACAGGGTGTCGCTCGGCCAGGTCTTCCGCGGGACCTTCGGGTTCCTGATGTCCGATTTCGTGACGCTCGGCCTCATCATCGCCTTCCCGATCATGTCGCTCTGGTTGCCGGAGCTCGCGAGCTGAACCGATGGAGGAACAGATGAAACGCACGCTCAAGACCCGGTGCCTGACCCGGGGCCTCGCCGCCGCCGCGCTCATGCTCAGCCCCGGCGCGGCCCTCGCGGACCTCTATATCGCGAACTCCTACCTGCCACCGCCGTATCCGCAGCCGGAACAGGGCTACACCCAGATGTTCGAGCGGATCCGCGAAGCAACGAATGGCGCGTTCGAGTTCGAGACGCATTTCGGCGGCTCGCTGCTGCCGGGACGCACGACTCTGACCGGCATCCGTTTCGGGGTCGCCGAGGTCGGGATCGTCTACCCGCCCTATACGCCCGCCGAACTGCCGATCAGCGACTTCCTCGGCAACCTGAGCTTCAAGAGCTCGGACTCGCTGGTCGCGGCGCTCGCCTATACCGAGATCAACTACACGAGCGCCGCGCTCCGCGAGGAATGGCACCGCTTCAACATCGTCTTCGGTGGCGCCTTCGCCACGCCGGCCTATCAGTTTCTGTGCAACACCCCCGTCACCGATCTCGCGCAGGCGAGGGGCAAGCGCATGCGCACCGCCGGCGGCTCCTTCACCGGGCTCGTCACCTCGCTCGGCGGGACGGCGGTGTCGGTGCCGATCGGCGACGCCTATAGCGGGATGCAGCGCGGGTCGCTCGAATGCACGATCGCCGATCCGACGAACATGCTGACCGCCTCGCTTCGCGACGTGGTGACGGATGTGACCATGGTGAACGTCGGCCTCGTCCCCGGCGCGACCTGGGCCTATTCCGAGGACTTCTGGACCGGGCTGACCACCGAGCAGCGGACCCTGTTTCTCGATGAGATGGCCCTCAGTCTGATCCGGCAGCAACAGCAGTTCACGGCGAGCGTGGAGGAAACCTTCGCCGACGCCGCGACCCGCGGCATCGAGGTCCATGAGCCCGAACCCGATCTCGCCCAGCATGTCGCCGAGATCCAGGCCCGCTACGTCGACACTCTCGTGGCGAATGTGAACCCCAGGCTCGTGCCCGATGCGAGGGGCCTCGCCGACGAATACGCGGCGCTTCAGGAGAAGTGGACCGGGCTGCTCGCGACCGTCGACCGGAAGAACGAGGCGGCGGTGCTCGCCGTCGTGGACGAGCACCTGATGAGCAAGGTCGATCCCGCCGTCTACGGCGTCGACGAATGACCCCCGGCGCGTCCGGGAGATCCGCGTGGTCTCCCGGACGCCGAAACCGAGAAGGAGATCCCGACGGATGACAACCGAATCCGGTATTGAATCCCCCCGCTTCGAACCCGCCTCCACGCCGCGCCTGATGGCGGGCGAGGTCGTGCTCGTCACCGGCGCGGCGATGGGGAATGGCGCGGCGATCGCGCGCGGGCTCGCGGCGAGCGGTGCCAGCATCGCCGCCGCTGACCGCGACACCGCCGCGCTCGCCTCGACGGTGGAGGCGATCCGCGCGGAAGGCGGCGAGATCGCGGGCTTCGGGATCGACGTCGCGGATCTCGCGAGCTGCGAGCGCGCCGCCGGCGAAGTCGAGGAGCGATTTGGCCCGGTCTCGGTGATCGTGAACAACGCCGGCATCGTGCGCCGGGTCGGGATCGAGGAGGACCAGTTCGTCGCCTCGGTCGAGAGCCAGTTCACCATCAACGCGCTCGGCTCCGCCCATGTGGTGCGCGCCTTTCTCCCCCAGCTTCGGCGCACGAAGGGTCGCGTCATCAACGTCGGCTCCATCGCGAGCTTCTCGGCGACAACCGGTGGGGTCGGTTACGGGCTTTCGAAGGGCGGCGTCCTGATGATGACGAAGACGCTGGCGGCCGAGCTCGCGCCCTTCGGCATCCGTGTCAACGGCGTGGCTCCGGGCGTGATGATAACCCCGATGACGGAGCCGACGCGCACCAATGCCGGCACGGCGAACAAGTACCTGGAACGCATCCCGCTCAACCGCTTCGGCGATGCCGGGGAACTGATCGGCCCGGTGCTCTTCCTCGCCTCACCGATGTCCTCCTACGTGACCGGGGTGATGCTGCCCGTCGACGGCGGCTATCTCGCGACCTGAGGGAAGCCGCGGGCGCGATGGCGCCGCGCAGAACACGAAAAGGCGGCGCCGCATGCGGCGCCGCCTTTTCTGACCGGTTTTTCTGGCCCGGTTTGCCGCTCAGAAGCCGCGCTCGAAGGGTCCGGTGGCGCGGGCATAGGTCGGGATCGGGAAATCGACCTCGACCCCGGCTTCCTTCGCGGCACGGATCGGCCAGAACGGATCGCGCAGCAGCGCGCGGCCCATCATCACCAGATCGGCCTGTCCGCTGGCGAGGAGAAATTCCGCGAGGTCGAGCGAGGCGATCGACCCGGTCGCACCGATGGCGAGCCCGGTCTCGGCCTTGATCCGCGTACCATAGGGCGCCTGGTAGCCGGGATAGACCGGCCCTTCGTAACCGGGAAGAATGTTGCCGGTCTGCACGTCGATCAGGTCGACGCCGCGGTCGCGGATCTCCTTCGAGAGCCGCGATGCTTCGTCGATCGTCACGCCATCGGTGCCGAAGTCGCTCGCGACGATCCGGTAGAGCAGCGGCATCCCGGTCGGGATGGCCTCGCGCACCGCCTCGACCACCCTGAGCGGCAGCCGCATCCGGTTCTCGAGCGACCCGCCATAATCATCGGTGCGCGTGTTCGAGACCGGAGCGAGAAACTCGTGCAGCAGATAGCCGTTGGCGGCGTGGATCTCGACCGCGTCGAATCCGGCCTCGACCGCGCGGATGGCGGCGGCGCGGTAGTTCTCGATCAGGGCCTCGATATCCTCGATCGTCGCCTCGGCGGGGGCGCCGAGCGTCTCGTCATAGGCGATCGCCGAAGGCGCGATCGCGGTCCCGGTCAGATGCGACTTCCGGCCGGCATGAGCGAGCTGGGCGAAGATCCTCGCGTCGCAGTCATGGGCGAAATCCGTGAGCCGCCGCAGGCCCGCCGCCTGTTCGTCCGACCAGATGCCGAGATCCTTCGCACTGATCCGGCCGCGCGGCTCGACCGCGAGAACCTCGGTCCCGATCATGCCGGCGCCACCGAGCGCGCGCGCGGCGTAATGGGCGTAGACGTATTCGTTCAGCATGCCGTCGTCCTGGCCCCGGTACATGAGCATCGGCGACATGACGATCCGGTTCTTCACGGTCATGCCGCGCAGGGTGAACGGGGAGAAGACTGTGCTGGCCATTGGACTCTCTCTGGATTGCCTGGAGCGATGCGCGAAGGGATCAGACGATGCGGAGCGGGTCGACCGCGTAGGCCGCCGCCGGGATTCCGGCGTCCCGGAAGAAGCCAGGGAGCCCCGCTTCGGCATCGGCGGAGCCGTCCTGCCACAGCGTCGCGATCAGGTTCGGCGGCGCGGGCTCCGACCAGAGCGCGTCGCGGGTGAAGGCCGGCGTCGCGGTCTCGATCGTGGCGTCGTCCGCGCGTTCCGCGAGGCGGCGCGCGAGACGATCGGCGTCCGCCGCGCGTGCCAGGATCATGACCTTCCGCCGGGCGGGATCACGGTCGGGGAGCGGGGCCGGCCCGACCGCGAGCGCGGTCAGTCCGGAGAGGAAGCGCGGCTCGTCCTCGATCAGCGCCCTGGTAGTCCCGGAGGTCGCGTTACTGGCCACGGCTTCCTCCGACTCGAACCAGAGTTCGACGATACCATCGACCTCGAACCCGGCGCCCTCGGTCCGCCAGAGGCACCGGTCCACCCGGTTCTGATCGTAGCGGCGAAGGCCCTGAAATCCCCGCGCGATCGCCGCGTGGGGATTGGCCCAGTGGTCGCGAAACTCCGCGACGGAAAGGTCTTCGCGGCGGCGAAGCAGGGTAACGCGCTTGATCATTCCGCTTGTCCTTGGATGAAGCATCGGATGCCGGATGCGCGCCGCGCGGCCTCGCGCGGCGCATCGTTCAGGCCGCTTGCCGCTTCGCTTCCTCGGCGAGATGGCGTCCGACGATATAGCCGAAGGTCATCGCCGGCCCCAATGTCACGCCGCCGCCCGCGTAATTGCCGCCGAGGATGCTGGCGGCGTCGTTCCCGACCGCGTAGAGCCCCGGGATCGGCGCGCCCTCCTCGGTCAGCACCCGCGCCGTCGCATCGGTCCGGTGGCCGATGAAGCTGCCGAGATCGCCGAGCACCACGCGGATCGCATAGAACGGCCCGGTCTCGATCGGTGCCACGCAGGGGTTGGGCTTGTGATCCGGATCGCCGAGGTAGCGGTTGTAGCCCGTCGTGCCCCGGCCGAACTCGGGATCCTCGCCGGTCTCCTTCGCATGGCGGTTGAAATTCGCCACCGTCTCTTCGAGGCCACCCGCGTCGATCCCGGTATTCCGCGCCAGTTCCGCGAGCGTCGCGCCGCGCATCAGATAGCCCGAGCGGAGCGCCGGACCGAGCGGGATCGGATAGGGCTTCACATGCCCGAGCCCGTAGTGGCGCAGCGTCGGATGATCGACGATGAGCCAGGATTCCGCCGGGCCTTCGCCCTCATGCGCGGCGATCAGGGCCGAGCCGTAGTCGTGGTACGAATTGGCCTCGTTGACGAAGCGCCGGCCGTTCTTCGTCACGGCGATCACGCCCGGCTTGCCCCGGTCCACGAAATGCGGGAACGGACCGTGGCCGCCGCCCTTGCGCGGCACCAGCGACACCGGCACCCAGGCGGCGGGCTGCTGGTAGCCGCTGGCGATGGCGGCGTTGAGCCGGGACGTGATCCGCATCGCATCGCCGGTGTTGAGCGGGTTCGCCGGGGAATAGTGCCCCTCCCCTGTCGGCGCGTGGCGGTAGAGCTTCTTGCGCATTTCCATGTCGAACGGGAACCCGCCGGTCGCGAGCACGACGCCGCGCCGGGCCCTCAGGGTCCGCGTGCCCGAAGCCGTCCGGACCTCGACGCCCGCCACCCGGCCATCCTCGACGATGAGATCGGCAAGCTCCGTCCCGGTCCGGATCTCCACGCCGAGATCGAAGGCCGACCGGGCGAGCCGCGCGACCATCGCCGTGCCATTGGTGAGCCGCATCGGCTTGCCGTAGCGCAAACGCTCGTAGCCGTAGCGGGCCAGCAGCGCGCCGACATAGCCGAAGGACTTCACCGAACGGGTCGCCTCGAAGAAATGCTTCAGCTCCTTGTTCGACCCGACCATCATTCCGAGAAAGGTCGCCTCCGGCAGCGGCGGCGCGAGGCGGTCGGCTTCCTTGCCGAGGATCGAACGGTCGACCGGATCGGCGTTCAGGGACCGCCCGCCTTCGAGCCCGCCGGGCTGCTCGGGATGGTAGTCGGAGAAATAGCTGCCGAGCGTGAACTTCACCTGCGTATGCGCGTCGAAGAAATCGAGCATCTCCGGCCCGTGCCTGAGGAAGGCATCGACCCGCTCGGCGTCGAACTGGTTGCCCGCTTCCGCCTGCATGTAGGCACGTGCCTTCTCGGGCGAATCCTGAATGCCCTCGCGCTTGCCCTGGCTGTTGTTCGGAATCCAAATCCAGCCGCCCGAGCGCGAGGTGGTCCCGCCGAACTGCTCCGCCTTCTCGATGACCAGTACCGAGAGGCCCTCATAGGCGGCCGTGATGGCGGTCGAAAGACCGCCGGCGCCCGAGCCCGCCACGATCACGTCAAACTCGTCCTTCGTCTCTGTCATCCGATTTCCCCGATCCGCGTCGCGCTTTCCAAGGCACCGGAAGCCATCCGTTCTCGCGGAGGCCATTGGCGCCATCGATCGGAAGCTAGCGCCGACGGGCCAGCGGCGTCTGTCGTCTCCGGCGATGACAAGCCGCGGAGGGGCGCCAGGGCGCGCCGTTTTCGTTTGGCGCGCGAGATCCATCAGCCTTCATGGGGGTGACCGAAAGGCCTCGGAGCGCCGCGTTCGATAGCAGCGAGATGGCGAAGGAATGATGGTCCCCCGGTTTGGTGGACAAGGGATCTGGGCAATTGTCGCTCGGCTTGTTCCGGGGTCCTGTATCGGAGCGCGGAGTGGATCCGCCGGCGATTGTAATCGCCTTCGATGTAGTCGAACAGATCGCGTCTGGCCTCTTCGCGGGTCATCCATCGCCGTTGGTGAACGAGTTCGACCTTCAGCGAGCGCGGCAAGCCCGGACCTGGCCTCGTCGCCCACGTGCTCTGTGCCAGGCGAACGCCCGAACCCATCTCAGCCGATGAACGGATCGAGAAGCGCGACACCGGTCGGCTCGAAATGGCGCCGGTTGCCGGTCACGACGGTCCAGCCGCGGGCGAGCGCGGTGGCGGCGATCAGGAGATCGGCGCCGTCATGGCCGAGCTCGGCCGAGAGCCGCCCCCAGATCCGCGCCTCCCCGGCACCGAACGGGACCAGGCGGTCGGTGAAGATTGCCACCGTCCGGTCGATCCAGGCCCGGAGGTCGTCGGCGAAGACGGGATTCCGCCGCGCCTGCGAGGCGATGCCCCGCTCGATCTCGCCGAGCGTCACGACCGAGAGGTAGAGCCGCGCCTCATCCTGGTTCCGCAGCCAGGCGACCAGCGCGGGGTTGCGCTCCGGACGGCGCAGCGCGGAGAGCACATTGGTATCAATCAGGTACATTTCAGAACGCGACGTCGCGCGGCGTGACCCTGGCGGGCGCCTCGGCCTCCGCGTCGCCCGCCACTGTTTCCCCGGACGGAATGGCGAGGAGGTGATCGACGAAGGACCCCTCGCCCGCTCCGGCCGCGCGGCGCAGCCGGTCGAACTGCGCGGCCGAGACCACGACCACCGCCTCCCTGCCCCGCCGGGTCACCCGCTGCGGCTGCCCCGCCAGCGCCGCCGCGACCACGGCGCTGAACTGGTTCTTCGCATCCTGAAGCGTCCACATGGCTTTCAACCCTTCTAGCTAGCTGAATAGCTAGCTAGATACTGAGCACCTGGCAAGGCCGCTCTTCGCCCACCCCTCATGCGAGTTCCGACGAGAGCCGGGCGAAGACCGGTCCAACGCGGGGGTGAGACCGGGTCCGCCGCGGCTCCACCTCGATCGGGCGGCCCGCCTTCGCCTCGCGACGGAGCCATTCGCTGATGGTTTCCGCGCTCGTATGATCGATATAGCGCAGCCCCTGGTCGACCAGCCGGACCCTGCGTCCCTTCGGCAGGCTCTCGAGCGCGCCGAGGAGCGCCGGCACGTCGCGACAGGTCGCGGCGCCGCGCAGTCCAAGCCGGATCGCTCCGTCGCGCTCGGCGTGACGGATGGCAAGCCGGCGGCGCAGATGCGGCAGGATCTCGACGAGCGAGAGTGCGAGACCGACGCCGACGCCTATGAGCAGATCCTCGACCACGACCAGCGTGACCGTCGCGCCCCAGATCGCCACCGGCACGAAGCCGTGATGGCTCAGGAGTTCGCGCACATGGCGCAGCGCGATGAGCCGCCAGCCCGTGACGAGCAGCACGGCGGCGAGCGCGGTCAGCGGCACGAGTTCCAGAAGCGCCGGCGCGAGGGCGACGAGCGCGAGGATCCAGATCCCGTGCAGGACCGCCGAGGCCCGGGTGCGCGCGCCCGCCTGGACATTGGCCGAGGATCGCACGATCACGCCCGTGATCGGCAGACCGCCGAGCAGCCCGCAAACGCCGTTGCCCACGCCCTGGGCGAACAATTCGCGGTTGAATCGCGTGCGCGGCCCGTCGTGCATCCGGTCGACCGCGGCGGCGGAGAGCAGCGTCTCGGCGCTGGCGATGACCGCGATCACCAGCGTGGCGATCAGAATCGAGGGCTGGAGCAAGCCCGCGAAATCCGCCGCTCCGGGCAGGGAGAGATCGGCGAAGAGCGACTCCGGCAGATCGACGCGCGGGATCGGCAGGTCGAGCGCGGCGGTCAGCATCGTGCCGGCGGCGACGCCGATCAGCGCGCCGGGCATGAGGGTGAGGGCAGCGGGCCGGACCTTCTCCCAGCCGAGCATGGCGAGAAGCGAGATGAGGCCCACGAGCAGCGCCGCGCCCTCCGCCGAATTCCCCGCGCCGACGAGGTGATCGAGCGTCTCGCCCATCGCCGCCACGTTCTCGATCGCGCCGGCCGCCGGGCGCGCGCCCATCAGCACATGGACCTGGCCGAGGATGATGAGCAGGCCGATCCCCGCCAGCATTCCGTGCACCACGGCGGGCGAGATCGCCCGGAACCAGGAGCCGATTCCGAGGAGACCCGCGAGGATCTGCAGGACTCCCGCGGCCACCAGCACCGGACCGAGCATGGCGACCCCGTGCTCCTGGATGAAGGCGAAGACGATCACCGCGAGCCCGGCCGCCGGACCCGTGACCTGAAGCGGCGACCCGGCGATCAGGCCGACGACGGCGCCGCCCACGATGCCCGAGATCAGCCCCATGGCGACTGGCGCGCCGGAGGCGATCGCGATGCCGAGGCAGAGCGGGATGGCAACGAGGAAGACCACGAGCGAGGCGGCGAGATCGCGGGGGAGGGTTTCACGCAACCGCATGGCGCTCACTCCGCCGCGAACGCGAGGGCGGAACGGCCGCGTCCGGTCACGGCGACCGGCAAGGCCTCGCCTTCGCGCAGCTCGGTGAAGGCCTGGGCCGCGCCATCGTAGGCCAGCACGCCGCCGGTCTCTATGTCGAAGAACCAGCCGTGCAGCGTGATCTCTCCCGCCGCGAGCCGGGCGGCCACGGAAGGATGGGTGCGCAGATGGTCGAGTTGCGTCAGCACGTTCTCGAGTGCGACGGCGCGGATCCGGTCCTTCTCGCTGAGTGTCTCGGGATAGGCCTCGGCCACCACGGACCGGGCGGCATGGGCGTGACGGAGCCAGGCCGCGACATTGGGCATGGGCTCCAGCAGGTCCGGACAGCAGAGCCCCTTCATCGCGCCGCAGTCGGAATGACCACACACGACAATGTCGCGCACGCCGAGCGCCACGACCGCGTATTCGATCGCCGAGGAGACGCCACCGTTCGCGGTCGAGAAAGGCGGCACGATATTGCCAGCGTTGCGGCATACGAAGAGTTCGCCCGGGCCGGACTGGGTGATGGTCTCGGGCATGACGCGGCTGTCCGCGCAGGAGATCATCAGCGCCTGCGGCTTCTGGCCCTCGCGGGCGAGCCGGGCATAGAGGGAAGCGTGGTGGGGGAACACGCCGCCGCGAAAGCTGGAGATGCCTTTCAGAAGGTCGGGCATGAGGTTTCCTTCGGTGTCGAGGGCCCGATGGGCCATTGAGGGCTGGGCCGCGTCCTTGTTGCGGCGCACCATCGACTTCGCACAGCCAATCTTACACTCGGCTGACGATTAGCGTGGGGGATCGTCAGGTTGCTCCCTACCCCGGTCGTCGATCAGGATTGTTATTTTATATTAATAGGTTGGTTCAGATGGCGGGTTTTTGCCCGCCATCCGGGCGCTCAGTCGGGGCATCTCATGCCGCCTCGGGCGCTCTGAAAGCTTGCTTTCCGCGCCGGCCGCGGTATCCAATTACGGAAAATACCGAAAATAACGCCGCGCGCCGTAACTACGGTGGAAACGCTGCGAGACAGAGGCAGGCATGACCAGGCATCAACGGCTCGACCAGCTGGTCGGTGACCATGCCGCGCGGTTATCCGCGCGGCTGGAGGCGCACCGGACTCAGCTATTCCCTCCACATTCCCTGAAGACGCTCCGGAAATTCACCTCCGGCGAGGTAGCGGCCCTGCTCGGCGTCAAGGACGCCTACCTGCGCAAGCTGCATCTCGAGGGCAAGGGCCCCTCCCCCGAGACCCGCGGCGGCCGGCGATTCTACGCGCTCGAGGAGATCCACGCGCTCCGCGCCCATCTCGAGGCGGGCGCGAAGGTGCCGGGGACCTACCTGCCCGGCCGGCGCGACGGCGATCATCTGCAGGTGATCGCCGTCATAAATTTCAAGGGCGGCTCGGGCAAGACCACGACGGCGGCGCATCTCGCGCAGAAGGCGGTGCTCGACGGCTACCGGGTGCTGGCGATCGATCTCGACCCGCAGGCCTCCTTCTCGGCGCTGCACGGGTTCCAGCCCGAGCTCGACCTCGCCGATGGCGGCACGCTCTACGACGCGATCCGCTACGAGGACCCCCTGCCCCTCTCCGCCGTGATCCGGCGGAGCTATTTCGCCGGGCTCGACATCATCCCGGGCAATCTCGACCTGATGGAATTCGAGCACGAGACGCCCCGCATCCTCGCCGACCGCTCCGGCGCGAACGATCCCGGCCAGCTCTTCTTCGCCCGCGTCGCGGACCGGCTCGCCGAGGTCGAGGCGGATTACGACATCGTCGTCATCGACTGCCCGCCACAGCTCGGGTTCCTGACGATCTCGGCGCTCTCCGCCGCGACGGCGGTGCTCGTCACCGTGCATCCGCAGATGCTCGACGTCATGTCGATGTGCCAGTTCCTGCTCATGACCTCGAACCTGCTCGGCGTGGTCGCCGAGGCCGGCGGCGACATGAGCTACGACTGGATGCGCTATGTCGTGACCCGCTACGAGCCGGGCGACGGGCCGCAGAACCAGATGGTCGGCTTCATGCGCGCGCTCTTCGGCGCGCATGTGCTGAACCATGCCGCGCTGAAATCGACCGCGATCTCGGACGCGGGCATCACCAAGCAGACGCTCTACGAGGTCGAGCGCGGGCAGTTCACCCGCGCGACCTATGACCGGGCGATCGAGTCGCTCGACGCGGTGAACCGCGAGATCGAAGGTCTGATCCAGGGAGGCTGGAACCGCTGATGGCCCGCAAGAACCTGCTCCGCGATCTTCTCGCGCCCGCCGATGCCGAGACGCCCCGGGTTGACAGCCGTCAACTCGACGGGCCGGCGCCGCGAAATCCCGCCCCGATCGCCCCGGTTCCCGAGGACGCGGTTGACAGCCGTCAACCCGGGGGCCGACCGGCCAAGGGTGCCATCGGCGCCGTCGGCCGGTCGATCGCCGATCTCAGGGCGCGCGCGCTGGTCGATCTCGATCCGCATCTCATCGACGCCGGCGGCCTGACCGACCGGCTCGAACACGACGAGGCCGATCATGCCCGCCTGATGGAATCGCTGCGTATCCACGGCCAGCAGGTGCCGATCCTGGTCCGGCCGCGCCCCGGTCATCCGGACCGCTATCAGATCGTCTACGGGCGCCGTCGGGTCCTGGCGATGCGCGACCTCGGCCAGCCGGTGAAGGCGCTGGTGCGCGATCTCGACGAGACCGGGCTCGTCATGGCACAGGGCCAGGAGAACAGCGCCCGGCGCGATCTGAGCTTCATCGAGAAGGCCAATTTCGCCCGTCAGATGGCGGAGGCCGGATTCGAGCGCAAGCCGATCATGGAGGCGCTGACGATCGACAAGACGGTGCTGAGCCGGATGCTCTCGATCACCGACCGCGTTCCGGCCGAGGTCATCGCCGCGGTCGGTTCCGCGTCTTCCATCGGCCGGGACCGCTGGCTCGCCTTCGCGGATCTCTATGCGGCCGCGCCGGTGGACCCCGATGATGCGCGCGACATTCTGGCGATCTCGGGCACGATGGAGTCGGACGCGCGGTTCGAGGCGCTCTGGAACTGGCTTCACGGCCGGAACAGGCGGGCAGGGGGGTCTCCCGCGGCGGTGAGCCGAAGCGAAACGCTCAACGGGATGGATGGGACGCCGCTCGCCGTGGTGACCCGGAGCCGTGACGGTCTGATGCTGAAACTGCGGGGCGAGGGGTCCGGTGCATTCGGAGACTGGCTCGCTTCTAACCTCGCCGAGATCCATCGGAACTGGCTGAGGAGCGGCCGCGAGTCGGAGGGTTGACAGCGGTCAACAGGGGGTCGCGGGTGTTAATAAGGGTTAAATAGGTGTTAAGCTGTGGATAACCATCTGCATCCTCCTGAAAACAAACGGGTTTCCGGATCTGCCGGTGTGTGATAACACGATAAATGGTGGGTGATAACACGAAAGATGGTGTGTGAAAGCACGAAACGCTTGACTGGTGGGTGATAACACGAAAGCCTTTGTGACGGATGTGCGAAACTCGAATCGCGGGAGGGCGGTGTGTGAAAGCACGATTGGCGCGGTCTGGTGGGTGATAACACGAAAGCCGAGAGCGCTCGCGAGCGCTCGCCCCTGCTGCCCGACCGTATGGCGACGGCGGATTTCTTCGTCTGCGACATCCTCGACGCGGCGCCCAAGGGGGACATGGCTTCGATGGAGCATCCGGTCTTCTCGATCGCGACCAAGCCCGACCGGAACGTGCGCCGCTACGAGAACGGGCGGAACTTCGTCGAGATCACGCCCTCGGTGAAGGGGCTCGCGACCGTGCATGACCGCGACGTGCTGATCTTCGTGATCAGCCAGCTGATGGCGGCGCAGAACGAGGGGAGGGGGGTCAGCCGTGCGATCCGCTTCAAGGCCTTCGATCTCCTGACCGCCACCAACCGCGGCACCGACGGCCGGGGCTACCAGCAGCTCCGCGCCGCGATGGAGCGGCTGCGCGGCACGACGATCACCACCAACGTGACCACGGGCGATGTCGAGGTGCTGGACGGTTTCGGCCTGATCGACAGTTTCCGCATCGTGCGCGAGACCCGCGACGGGCGGATGCAGGATATCGAGATCACGCTCTCGGACTGGATGCTGAACGCGGTGACCGCGCGCGAGGTGCTGACGCTGCACCGGAACTATTTCCGGCTGCGCAAGCCGCTCGAACGGCGGCTCTACGAGATCGCGCGCAAGCACTGCGGCCAGTCGGCCTCCTGGAGGATCTCGCTCGTCAAGCTGAAGTCGAAATGCGGCTCCTATTCGACCGACAAGGAATTCCGCCGGCTCCTGAGCGCGATCATCACCGAGGATCGCGCCCATGGCCACATGCCCGACTACGGGATCGAGCTCGACGAGGACACGGTGATCTTCCGCTCGCGCGGCTCGGTCCCGGCGGCGGAGGAGATCTACGAGGGCGCGCTCGACCCGGAGGCCTACGCGGATGCGCGCGCCGCCGCCCCGGGCTGGGACGTACGCCATCTCGAAGGCGAATGGCGCCGCTGGTGCGGGCAGCAGGAGATTGTGCCGAAACGCCCGGGCAAGCATTTCACCAGCTTCTGCGCCTCGTGGTTCTCGAGGCATGGCGCGCCGTGAGATGCATGGGCGGCGCGGGACGTTGACAGCCGTCAACTCGGGGCTCTCCCGGGCGAGAGGCGATCCCGACGAGACGGGGTTTGATGGGCCGGGGGTTGACGAGATGGGGCGAAGGCGGTGGCGTCCCGCGCGCGCGCCATGCATCTCGCGACGCGCCCGAGTCCGGAGGAGGGGCCGGGGAGGGCTTCCGGCCGGGGCGGCGCCGGTCAGGCGAGGATCAGCACGTCGTCCCCGGTGAGCCTCGCCGTATCGACCCCTTCAATCACCGCGATGGTCCTGCCGGCGAGCAGCACCTCGTCGCCCGAATGGGAGACCCGGCCCGGATCGATGGCCGGGGGAAGGCCGAGGCGATCGCTGCCCGGCCGGAAGTCCGTGACCACGCTCAGGCCCGATGCCGCGAGGATGAAGAGGTCGGCGCCGGCCCCGCCGGTCAGGCGGTCGATCCCGGCATCCCGGCAGGTCTCGCCACCTCCCCCCGCGAGCACGTCGTCGCCGGGCCCGCCGAGGAGGCGGTCGTCGCCGGCGCCGCCGACCAGATGGTCGTCCCCCGCGCCGCCCCGGAGCAGATCGCAGCCCCGCTGACCCTGGAGCATGTCGTTCCCGCCCGCGCCGGCCAGCCGGTCATCCCCGCCGCCACCGAAGGCGAAATCGTCGCCGGTACCTCCGCGGAGGACATCCCGACCGTCGCCGCCGACGAGACCGTCGCCCGCCGGTTTCGCGTCGAGGCGGCCCGCGCCGGCGGTGGCGAAGATGAAGTTGCCGGCTGTCAACGCGCCCACCGGCTCCGTGCCGGGCAGAAAGGCGAAGGTCAGCGCCTGCCCGGTCGCGGTGGTGAGGGAGACGCTGGTCTCCGGGTCGATATCGAGATCGGAGAAGGCGGTGACGCCGACGGGCCTGAGGTCGATCCGGTCATCGCCCGCCGTGAAATCCGCGAGGTCGACCGTGTTCTCCGAGGCGTTCGACCCGCGCAGGTCGGCGGCGTAGACGTCGCTCCCGCCATCGCCGTCGATGCGCGCGCCGTTCCCGGCGGTGAGGGTGTCGTCGCCCGCCGATCCGGTCAGATGGGTGAAGCCGGAGATCTGGTCGCCCTCCGCGTCGCCGCGCGCGGCCGTGTCGGTCACCAGATTGACGGCCACGCCGGCCGGGGAGTCGGAATAGTCGAGCAGGTTGCCCGTGCCGCTCACGGTCATCACATCCGCGCCCGGCCCGCCGGAGATCGTCCCGTCGCTCGTCCCCTTGAGCTGGTCGTCGCCGGCCCCGCCTTCGATCACATAGGCGGGGCCGGTAGCGCCCGGGTCACTGGTGTTCGGGGCATCGGTGTTCGAGTCGCCGTCACGGCAGGCGTCGGCTTTCCGGCCATGAGTGTTGGGGCCGGGAGCGTTCTGGGCGGGGGCGGCCTCGCCCGCGGTGATCGTGTCGTTCCCGCCATTGCCGACATAGGTGCCGCCGGTCCCGGTGATCGTGTCGGCGAGATCGCCGGTGGTGACGGATTCGATGCCGGTGAGGCGATAGACGAAGCCGCTCGCCTGTCCATCCGCGTCGAGTTCCGTCGCCACCGGTTCGGCGGCGGTGAGATCGACCTCGACGGCCCTCGGCGTACCATAGACGCCCCACTGGAAGGCCAGCGTATCCGTGCCCGCGCCGCCGTCGATCGTGGCCGCCGTTTCGCCGACGTAGATCGTGTCGTCGCCGGCCCCGCCCTCGGCGGTCTCGGTCACATAGCCCGTCGAGGTGACCCCGGTCGTGAAGAGATGGAGGGCGTCGTCGCCCTCGTCGCCGATCAGCGTATCGGCCTGGTCGGTCCCGTAGAGCAGATCGGCGCCGGCGAAGCCGCGCAGATAGGCCTCGCGGTCGTTCATCTGGCCGGTGGTGATCGTGAGCGGGTCCACGATCATCTCGTTGATCGACAGCACGTCGCTGTAGACGGTGCCCGAGACATAGGTGTTCGCGTCGTCGCCGCTCTGCGTCTTGGCGACGGGGGCGAAGGCGCCGTAGACGAGCGCGTTGCCCGCCGGGATCGAGACGCCGGAGGGCGCCGTGTAAGGCCCGCCGAGCGCGTCGAGGACATCCGCGGCGACCAGCCCGCTCAGATCGCCATTGCCGGAGAAGGTGACGGTCTGGCCCAGGATGCTCTCGATGATCGCGGCCCCGGCATCCTGGTCCGACGGGTCGGCGTCGATACCCATCAGCGCGAGATAGCCCTGGTCGAGAAAGACCCGCAGGAATTCCTGCTCCGGATTGCCGGCCGTCGCGGTGGTGAAGGAGGCGTAATAGCCGGTCAGGCCATCCGGGTCGCTCGCCTCGAAGGCCACCTCGTAGCTGATCAGGGTGGAGGCGCCGAAGGGGATGACCAGCACATCCTCGGTCGGGTCGAAATCGGTGACGATCTGGATATCGGCCGCGCTCTCGGCCCCCACCGTCGCGGTCAGCGAATTGAGGAAGGCGGGGATGAGCCCCGAGGCGAGGGCGCTCAGCCCCGGAACGAAGAAGCCGCCGCCGAAGGCCGCGCCGCGCAGGATCTCCTGGATCAGCAGCGGCGTGTCATCGCCCGCCTGGCTGCCCGCGACATGCGCGGCATAGGCGCCCCAGAACTCGCTCCCCACCGCGCCCTGATCGGGGCTGTAGCTCGCGAGGAAGAGATCGGCCCCCTCGCCACCGGTCAGCAGGTCCAGATCGCCGCTCGCGCGCGGGCCGCCGTAGAGCAGGTCGTTCCCGCCTCCGCCGAGGAGCGTGTCCGCTCCCGGCCCGCCGAAGACCTTGTCGTCGCCCGCCGCGGGCGAAGGGGCATCGGGAAAGAACCAGCCCGCCGCGCCGTTCTGGATGACGGAATCGAACCCGTCGCCCTCCAGATGATCATCCTGCGTGCCGCCGATCATCGTATCGTTGCCGCTTCCGCCATAGGCGGTGATGATGGGGATCTGGAACGTCCCCGCCCGGGCGCTGTCGCCCTGGAGCGCGTCGTCGCCCGCGCCGGCGAGAACGGTGATGGGCACGAGTTCGGAGGGCGGGAAGAGGGTCAGACGCGGGATCTCGATCCGGTCGTCGCCCCCGCCGGTCCCGAAGATGCCCCGCGCGTTCAGCGACAGGACATCATCCGTCGCCGTCAGCGTCTGGAGCGCGTAGCGGTTCTGGGAGATGTCGGAAAACGCCAGTTCGAAGCCCGAGGACCCCGCGTCGAGATCGACCTGCGACAGCTGGAGCCAGTAGGCGAGGATCGGCGGGGAGAAATAATCGGTCTCGTATCTCTGGAACGCATCCGGCCTGATGATCGTCAAAGCGCCCTGCTCGAAAGACTCTCGCATGAATCCTCTCCCGAAAAGCGGCGACGCCGGGCGCGATTCATGTATGGCCGCCGATTACATCAATCGTTCGCGCGCGGCTGATACTATCGCATGCGGCAGGTCACTCTGGCTACACCCGCGCGATATATTGACCGGGGCATTCTGGCCGGGCATCCTGACCGGGGCGAGGCACTTGTCGGAGAGGCGGCGAAAGCGGAATATGCCCTCCTTCCATCCGGGTGGCGTGAAAGGCCGCGCGGGGCAGGTTCCGGGGTATGCGAATGAATGCGATCGAGCAATCGGCTCCGCGGGAATGCCGGTGGGACGTGGACGGCCTGCGTCTCGCGGGGCTGAGATGGGGGCCGGAAGAGGGCAGACCGGTCCTGGCGCTGCATGGCTGGATGGACCATGCCGCGAGCTTCCGCGAACTGGCCCCGAGGCTCGGCGGCTGCGATGTCGTCGCACTCGACCTCAGCGGCCAGGGCCTGAGCGCGCATCGCGCGGCGCATGCGACCTACAATATCTGGGATGACCTGCCGCAGATCGCCGGGCTGCTGGACCGGCTCGGATGGCAGGATTGCGTGCTCCTCGGGCATTCGCGGGGCGCCAATATCGCGGCCCTGTTCGCGGCCGCCCAGCCGGAGAAGGCGCGCGCCTTCGTGGCGCTCGACTCGCTGGCGCCCGAGCCGACCGCGGATGATTTCGTCGCGACGCTGCGCGCCTTCATCGAGCAGACCCGTGAGCGGAGGGCCGGGCCGCCGAGAACCTTCGGGAGCATCGAGGATTATGCCCGCCGCCGGAGCGCGCAGGGCAATTCGCGGCGGACCTCGGAGGCGCTCTCGGAGCGGGCGCTCGAACAGGTTCCAGGCGGATTTCGCATGCGCGCCGACCCGCGCCTCTTCGCAAGCTCCGCCGTCAGGCTGACGCGGGCGCATGTGGAGGCGGTGCTGCGATCGATCGAATGCCCGGTGCTCAACATCTGGGCGACGGAGGGTATCCGGAGCCGGCCCGGGGTCGCGGATCTGGCCCGGCTCGGGGGCGAGCTGATCGCGACCTACGAGACGATGGAGCTCCCCGGCGACCATCATTTCCATCTCGACCCGGCCGCGGCCCGGCGGATCGCCGAGGCCGTCCTGGGCTTCCTCGACGCGCGCCTCGGAGGACCCTCCGCCGGCTGAGACCCGCGCCGACCTTGGCGGGGCTCCGAAGCCGCTCCCGGGCGTCCCAGGGGCCCCAGGGGGCGTCTCGGGGGGCGTCTCAGGCGGGCGGGGGCGCGTCGGAAGGGGCCGCGACGAAGATGAACTGGCCGCAGAACATGAGCTTGCGGAAATTGCGCGTCCGGCATGAGCGATGGCGTGCCGGGCCGGCGTCGATCTCCTGATTGCGCGGCGATTCCTGCGAGAACCACTTCGACCAGTCCTTCGGCCGCCCCAGGATCGCGCGTTCGATCAGCGTCGGACCGTCGATCCCCGGCCGGAGCGCGAGCAGCCGGAACC
This sequence comes from Amaricoccus sp. W119, assembly GCF_047275745.1. Lineage (NCBI taxonomy): Bacteria > Pseudomonadati > Pseudomonadota > Alphaproteobacteria > Rhodobacterales > Paracoccaceae > Amaricoccus > Amaricoccus sp. W119. Next base: position 36,815 of record NZ_JBKQWU010000029.1, read on the forward strand.
CCGCCGTCTCGAGCAGCCGGCGGAAGCCGAAGACCGTGTAGTTCCAGTAGCTGAAGGAATGATAGGGCTCGAGCTGCGAGGTCTGCCCGATCAGGAGCCCCTCCGGCGCGAGCACGCGGCGCGTCTCGGCGAGCAGCGCCTCGGGGTGACGCACATGTTCGAAGACCTGGTAGCTGTAGACGAGATCGAAGGCGCCGTGGCCGAAAGGCAGGTTTACGCCGTCGAAGGTGACGAAGGTTCCGTCCGTGCGTCCCCGGGTCAGCACTTCCGGGCTGATCTCGATATCGACCCCGGTCCAGGCGGCGCCGGGCAGCAGCGAACGGAACAGGTCGATGCCGCGCCCGTCGCCACAGCCGAGGTCGAGCACCCGGTCCGGGCGGAACCCGGCCGCGACCCGCGCCCGCAGTTCCTCCGGGGCCGAGGACTGGCGGGCGTGATCGTTCGGGATCGCATCCTCCAGCATGTCGTAGAGCGAGGGGAGGGGGCTTTGCTGGTGTCTCGTCATGGTCTCGGGTCCGGTCAGCGCGGGCGGGAGCGGGCGCGGGCGTGGGAGGGGAGCGGGCTCCGCCTCACTGCGAGGCGAAGGTTCCGCCGAAGCTCGTCTTGAAATGCCGCTCGAGGTTCAGGATCGTGGCATCGTTGCCGCCATCCTTGTTGAAGTTCCTGTAGAGCCCGCCATCGGCGTCGGCATGTTCGAAGGTCAGCGTCCTGTAGTCGTCGTTGATGATGTAGGTCGCGATCTTGCCCGTCGCCGAATAGTGCCATTTCAGCCAGAGATCGTCGGCCGTGGGCGCGAGGCGGAGCGCGGTGGCATGGTCGAGCACATCGGGATGGAACTGGGCCGTGTCGTAGAGCACCCCGTCCTTGCCGGTCGGCAGGTTGAAGAGATCGGGGTTGCGCGGCACGGCGTTGCGCATCCAGTTCCGGTACGGCGCGAAGCGCGTCCCCTCGCGCCGCATGAAATGGCCGCGGTAGCAGACGACACAGTGATGCTCCCGGAAGGCGCGGTAGAGCCCGGAGAGCCAGTCGGCGGGATAGATCGTGTCGTCGTCCGCCGTCGCGACCAGGCAGCGCCGCCCGGCCGTCTCCGCGAGGAAGGGCAGGATCTTCCGGTAGGGCCCGATATTGGGCACGAAGCGGATCTCGATCCGGTCGTCCGCCGTCGCGAGCGCCTCGAGATCCGGCGGGGGGACGCGCACGCCCTCGTCGAGCAGGAAGGGCTCGTGCGAGAGATAGAGCCGGATGAGGAAATCGGGATAGTCCTGGCCGAGCAGCGAGCCGAGCGTGGCCGCGAGGCTCGGCAGCCGGCCCGAGATGCTCGTCAGGCTGATCGTGATCCGGGGATGTTTCATGGGCGCGCCTCAGGGCCGGAGCTGCTCGGGGATCGAGAGCGATCCGACGGGCCGGGGGTGGGGGGTATCGAGGCCGATCCAGCGGCGCCGCGTGAAACTCGCGCGGAAGCTCCGGAGCGCCGCCGCCTTGTCCCGCTTCGTGGCATGCGAGAGCGTGCCCGAATCCGCGAAACAGGCGACGAGCGGGCAGCGCGTCTCGCGATAGGCCTCCGGCCCCAGCGCCTGCCGGACCCGGGCGCGGAACTCGACATCCCCGCGCGAGCGCACCGGCGCGAAGCCGCCGAGCTCCTCGAAGACGGAGCGGCGGTAGAGCGTGGTCATGGTGCCATCCGCCAGCGCGCCGAAGCCGGGCTGGAACTGCAGCCGCGCGCCCCGGTCGACGCGCAGATGATCGGAGGCGGTGGCCCGCGCCCGGGGATTGGCCTCGAGCAGGGCGACCTGGTAGGCGATGCGCTCCGGATGGGACACGTCATCCGCGTCCTGAATCGCGACATAGGCCCCCCTGGCGGCGGCGATGCCGGCGTTCCGGCCGATGTAGGGCCCCTGGTTTCGGGGCAGGCCGATGAAGCGGATGCGCGGATCGGCGGCGGCGCGGCGCTCGACCGCGGCGCGGTTTTCCTCGGCGCTGCCGTCATCGACGATGATGATCTCGACCTCGGCCCAGCTCTGCGCGGCGAGCGAGGCGAGCGACAGTTCGAAAAGCCCCGGATCGACATCGTAGGTCGACATCAGCACCGAGACGAGGGGGCCTCCCCGGAGGCTGGCCGGCGCCGGGCCGGAGGCGGCGAGCCCGGCGAAGAGCGCGTGGATGTCCGATCCCGCGAAGGTGAGCGGCGACAGCCCCTCGGCCCGCGCCCAGCCGGCGTAAAGCGCGTTGAGCGGGCCGAGATCGCCGAGCGCGGAGGCCGCGACCGCGTGGATCTCGGGGTCCGAGGCATGGCCGATATGGCTCGCGAGCACCTCCCGGTCGCCGAGCAGGGTTGCGACCAGCACGATCTCTTCCGGGCCGAGATGCGCCGGGTAGGTCCAGTCGCGCGCCGTGAGCGCGAGCGCGCGCGTCTCGGCCGGCAGGACCCGCAGCGTCTCGAGCAGCTCGGGCAGGCGCGCATGGTGCGAGACCATCTCGCGCAGCGCCCGGATCGCGCCGGGCCTGTCGCCGAGGCGCAGCGCGCGGACGAGCCAGTCCCTGGGCGCGGGCGCCGCGCGCAGCCCCGCGGGATCGGCCCAGCCCTCGAATTCCTCCGTCGGTACCGCCTGGTCGATGACGAGCCGGCGCGCGAAGGGGCGCAGCGTCTCGCGGATGCCGCCGAGGTCCCCGCCACCGTTTCCGCCGCCGGAGACGCCGCAGAGCCGGAGCACGAAGAGCAGGGTTTCGGGGTCCGCCTGCGCGGCCAGGATCTCGGCGATCCGCGCGAGCTGGCGCACCGGGCGCCGGCGGCGGCGGATCAGGTCGAGAAAGGCGGTGGTGAGCGCGGTGACCAGCATGGCCGTCGGCGCGCCGCTGATCATGACCTGGGCGGCCGGATGGATGAGCCGCGGGCTCCGGGCCGCGAGTTTCGGGAAGACCGCGGCGACGAGCGGGCCGTAGCGGTCCTGGACGCCGCAGTCGGTGAGCAGGTGGAGAAAGGCCAGCAGTGCCTCGGGCTCGGCCTCCACCACCCTGGGCAGGCGCGGGGCGAAGCCGAGCAGGAAGTCGCGCACCTCCTCCGCCCGCCCGTCCTCCATGAGCGCCTCCGCCCCCGCCGGAAGGAAGGTTTCGAAGGCGGCGCGCGGGTCCTCCTCGGTGAGCGCGGCGGCCGCGGCGGCCCGCGCGGTCTCGAGGGCGCGGAGATGGCTCGCATGGGGCGCCGGCGGCGTGCCGCCGCGCCGCTCCCCGGAGATGAGCGCCCCGGAGATCAGTGACTCGGAGATCAGCGCCTCGGAGAGCGGCCGCGCGCCCGCCATGTGGATGCGCTGCGCGCGCGCCGGATCGGCGTCGTAGCGGGCGAGAACCCGGGACCAGATCCCGCCGAGGTTCGAGGCGCCGGCATCCCAGGCGAGGGCGGCGGGGGCGAAGCGGACGACGCAATCCTCCGCCGGATGACCCGGGTCCGCGCGGAGCGCGGCGACGGTTTCCGTGAGGCCGAGGCAGGCGAGGCCGAGCGGTGCCACCCGGTGAAAGCCGCCCTCGCCGCCCCGGCGCAGCGCCACGCGCCCGTCACCCGGATCGATCACGAGCCCGCGCGCGGCGATCGGGATACGGCCGCCCCGCGCGGCGTGCCGCCCGATCATCCGCGCCGCGTAATCCTCGGGATAGGGAACGTCGGCGCGCATCAGGACGACCGGCGTCTCCGCCTCGACCCCGGGCTGGCCGAGCATGGCTTCGAGCGCGGCGGCCACCTCGGCGGCGCCCGCGGTACCGGGCAGGCCGAGCACCCGCCGCCCCGGATGGTCCCGCGTCTCCGCCGCGCCGGGCGGGGCGATGACGATCGAGACCGGGGCGAAGGCCGCGATCCTGTCCTCCGCCGCCCGGGTTCCGAACAGGCGCAGGGGATCATGCGCGGTGGCGAGCCGGCAGGCCACGGCCGCCGCCCGTTCCCCTTCGCCGAGCAGCGCCCGGGCCGTGGCCCGGTCGCGGGCGAGAAAGCCGATGGGCGCGACCTCGAGCCCGATCAGATGCGCGACCCCGGCGTTCCAGTCCGCCCGGGTCTCGAACAGGACGGGCAGCGCCTCGACCGGAAGCAGTTCGGCCGGGCGTACCTCGACCGGGGCCGGGCGCCCGGCGGCCTGCGAGGGCGACGCCTCCCCCGCCTCGTGACGTTCACCGGAGGCCGCCGCCGGCGCTTCCCCCGACATTTTCTCGGGCACTTCCTCGGGCGCGCTGACGAGGCCCGCGACGAGTTCGAACCAGAGCGGCGGAATCTCGGCCTCGTGGTCGAGCACGAGGACTGGCCCGCCAGCTTCCTCCCGCGCCGCGGCGCCATCGGGTTCCACCGCCGCGCCGTCCCGCGCAGGGATTACCACCGCTCCGTCCCGGGCGAGGATCACCGCCGGCCGGCCGCCCTCCGGGAAGCCGGGGAGGAGGCCCGGGGCGCGCGAGCGCGTGCCAGAGCGCGGCGCCGGCCGGCGAAGGGTCCGCCCGGGCCGGCAGCGCGTCGTAGCAGGCCGGAAGCATGCCCTCGAACCGCGCCTCGCCTCCCCGCGTCAGGGCGCGCAGCATGGCGAGGAACCGGGGCGTGCATGTCTCCCCCCGCGCCTCGGCCTCCGCCTCGATCCGCGCCGGGTCCGGGCAGAGCGCGGCGAGAAGCCGGAGGTAGCGCCCGGTGCAAGACGCCCCGCCGCCCTCCACCGCCTCGCGCGCCAGGATGAAGGCGGCCACGGCCTCGCCGGCCGCGACATGCGCGTCGATCCCGGCCAGGCGCGCGAGCGCGTCCTGAAACGCGCCGACCTGTCCGGCGGCGGCGGGAAACCGGGCGACGCTCTCGCGGAGCAGCGCCTTCCCGGCCGCGTCGCCCAGTTCGAAGAAGACCCGCAACGCCTCGCGCCAGTCCCAGAGGATCGCCGCTTCCGCCGCCTCCGGCACGGCGGGCCGCTCCTCGCCGCGCAGCACCGCGGCGAGATCGCGAATGGCGGTTTCCGGAACCTGGATCTCGTCCTTCCCCCGCTCACCCGACAGGAAGAGGGGAAGTATCTTCCTTTCCGCGAAGAACCTGCTCCCCAGGGCGCGCCGAAGAATGTCGTCGATCGGCTGCCCGGTCCTTTCCCTCAGCTGCGCCTTGCTGGGCCGCTTCGCCTCGATGAGGTTGAATATTCTTGCCACTTCCTCCGGGGAGGCCGGAGCAGCGTGGTGAAATCGGTCAAACATATGGGTGCCGTGATCCGTTGGAGCCTTCGCCGCCATCAGAGAATAGATCCGCAACCCACCGGACCTTAATCTTTCAGTTGATCACACGCTCGTCAAGGTAGCATTGACCCTCCAAGAAATCTCCTTCCGGGAGAGTTCAGCGGAGGCCGCGCGCGGCCTCCGGCCCTGTTCCCAGGGACACTCACTTCAATGGGGCGGGGAGCAGATAGGAAGCCTTGCTGGTGTAGACCATGCTCGTCGCGAGTTCCGGGTCCCAGACGATGGAATTGCGCGCCGCGCAAGTCTCCCAATCCCCCACAAGCTCGGCCAGCCTTTCGCTTTCCCCGGACGAGAGGTCGGCCCGTTCGTTCGGGCCCTCGGCGAGATCGAAAAGCTCCCAGGCGCCCGTCCCCCAGGGTGGTCGCTGAAGGCCAGCTTCCAGTTGTCCTTCCAGATGGCGCCCCGTCCGACTGACGGAGATCGGATGCCCTGGAATGGTACCGCTCGGCGTGATTATGCTCGCCGGGGGCCGCGGTATGCAAGTGATCTGACGGACCGGGCGCTGATCGGAACGCTTCCGCCGTCGCCGCGTCGTGTAGGTCGCCCTCGGGCGACGGATCTTCGGGAGGTGCTGAACGCGATCCTCTATATCGCGACGACCGGCTGCCGACTGGCGAAGGACTGGGAGAAATCTATCGCTTCCGTCGAAGCGTGGAGATTCATCGCCCAAATCCGCGTCCTGGCCAGGCGCCTCGCAAGGTATTGGTACGGCGTAGAGTTTCGCGCCAGCTCTCCGACATCAGTTGCAGGTGCAGTAGAGCGCGATCTCCTTATCCATGACGGCGCTACCGATCAGGTCGTTGTTGTTCGTGTAGCTCACCGTCTCGGTCGGGCCGTCGGGGACATACTGGCCATCGGAGGTGTACTCCACGTTGGCCTCGCAGTTCGCCAGCGAGGCCACGGAGGCGACGCCGAGACGTGTGGCTTCCTGGATGACGGTCATCTCCATTCCGGCAATCGAGGACTGGCCGAAGAACGCTATTCCTTCGCCTCCGTTGATCTTCATCGCACTACCGCCGAAGCCTGGGTCCGAATAGAATTCGCAGCCGTGGCCTTGCGTCGTTCCGTCTTCTCCGCTCACGGGCTGCGCGACAGCTGAGCTGGCGAGCGCCATGAGCAGAGCGCCCGACGCCACGAATTTCTTGACCATTAACTTCCTCCACTGCGATCAGCACTGATCGATCAGCAAATATTTATAATAGTATGGCTATTTTTACCCTACGGGCGCAAGATGCACGACAGAATCCATAAGGTCAAGATACACGACAGGAACACCTCCATCGCGCGCTAGTTTGTGATATGGGCGGTATGCGCGGTACCGGGTGAGTTCCATCGTGAAGTGCAACACCGTTGACGGATGAGGTATCCGTCTGTCGCCAAACAGATAACGGTGCTGCCATGTCAGATTATGCCCACCTCACTGCCGATGAAAGGG
>NZ_JBKQWU010000030.1:0-43173 GCF_047275745.1 Amaricoccus sp. W119
GCCGACGGCCGCCATCAGTGATGATCTCTATCTCAGACATAAGCACGTGCTCAGGCATATGCCTAAGCCTCCATGGCTGTGCTCAAGTGTCCGGTCGAAACGGGGGCCAATTCACGACGCCAAGCCGATGACTCCCTTATCCCAACGGGGCCGAAGAGTGCCGACGCTTACAGAACCCAAGAAAAGCCGCGGTAGCGTTGCGTGGTTTTTCGTCCTGCTTTCCTGCAAAAGCCAGCCATTCATGGTACAAAGCGTGCACGTCATAACCCGGCGCCAACCTGCGCGCTTTGTCGAACGCGTCTGGAGAAACTTCGCGCTCAGCGTCAAACAGATCGCCCTGTTCTTGTACTGAACGCAACCGACGAGCAGGAGCAGTAGATTTCCTTGTAAATATCGCCTTTGGACCATCAATACTGATGTCATAATCAGGAATATGTCCGTCTGAAGCAATCTGCTTAAGGAAGAATCTGAATTTCTTCTCAGGAGAATTGCTCCCAACCTTCTTCTGAAGAACTGAGATATTTATGATAAACGGATGCGATTGGTCGCCCACATGCTTTCTAGCTAGCTCATAAATTCGACGTTCCAATGGTCTTCGCAAGCGGAAATATAGCGGGCTGATTGTAAGAACTTCCATTCCTTGAACCGCCCGATATGTCCAATCTGAAACTTTGACGCGTATCTGCGTAAGTCGCCCAAACGGCGACAACTCGCCCTTCGCGTTCTTTCTATTTATTTCAAACTCATCAATAAGCCCAAAGCCACGTGTTTGCGTGTGGCCATCCGTCGCTATATCAGTCAGAATTACCGTTCCTTTAAGCCTAATCAATGCTTCTTCAAATCGCTGATAGCTCGCGTCATTCGTTCTCCAATTAGTTGCAACCATTACCTCATGAGCACTCATTTCGACCCAAGGCGTAATTTCTTCTCCAGAGTTCTTCTGATGAACCATCTTACTTATGCAATACAATAAGATATCTTTGTCCATAATAGTGGCTAGACCCTTGCCACTAGGGACGACCCTCAATCGACGACCGTTATGCTCGTACTCAAGCTCCCGCATATCCGGCTTGACCGAAAGGGAGAACACCGGATGCTCCATCGACGCCAGATCATCCTTTGGCGCAGCGTCCGCCACGTCCAAGATAAAAAAGTCTCGGTTCGGATGACGGTTAGGCAGAAGGGTTCCCATGCGCTTCTGTAGCTCGGATTCGCCCCTCTGGGAACCCGCATTCGCCCTTCTAGGAACCTCGCGCTACCGAGCAACCAATTCACCGATTCGCCCTTCTAGGAACCGGGCTTCGCCCCTCGAGGAACCATTTGCGCTATCGGCTCACCATTGGCGCCCTTCGCCCGTCTAGGAACCGAGAATCGCCCTTCCAGGAACCGGAGAATCGCCCCTCTGGGAACCAAGATTCGCCCCTCTGGGAACCAAGAGAGGCATCACAGAGAAAGATGTATGCGCATTCCCAAGGCCTTAGATGATAGGGAATGCAGGCGTAACTACTCTAACAATACGTTAACTAAATTAACTAGCAGCCGCTCCAAGCGATTCTGTGGATAACAGTAGATTCGGACAGGATCGGGGATCGACGGGCTAACGCCCGCTCACCCCCGCCCTGACGACTTTGCCATTCCTGACGTCCGCCCAGCATCCGGGCGCCCGCGCGTCAACCGGCAAGCGGCGGCCAGGGCCGCCAGCTCCGCCGCCCCCGTGTCCTCGCCTCGGGCTGCGGGCCGCGCCAGGGCGTCTCCGCCCGGTTGACCCGCGCCCGCCCGGCCGCGGGTCGGGCAGTCGCCCTCCCCGCTCTGCCTTCCCCGGAAATGCGGGGTGCATTTCCGGTCGGCAGACCGGGACGGCTCCGCCCAAAAGCGGACCGAAGGGCAGAAGACCCCGGCCGCTCCACCACAAAGGAGAGACCAGCCATGATGGTTGTCGAACAGGTTTCGTTTGAGGACCTCTACATTCACCCCCTGAACCCGAGGCTCGACCCGCCGCAGGCCGAGATCGACGCGCTCGCAGCGAACATCCGCGAGCTCGGCCTGATCCAGAACCTCGCAGGCCTCCGGGGCGATGGCGGCAAGGTCGGCGTCATCGCCGGCGGCCGGCGGCTTCGTGCCCTCGCGCAGCTGCAGGACGACGCGCGTTTCGCGACGGTGCCGGTGAAGCTCGCCGACGACGAGGCGACGGCGGCGGTGTGGGCAGCTGCCGAGAACAGCCTGCGGTCGGCATTGCACCCGGCCGACGAGATCCACGAATACGCCATGCTCCGCGAGAAGGGCGTCGGCGAGGCCGCGATCGCCATCGCCTTTGGCGTCACCAAGGCCCACGTCAAGCGTCGGCTCCGGCTGGCCGGGCTTCCCGAGCCGGTTCTGGCCGCGCTCCGCGCCGACAGGATCGGCCTGACCGAGGCGGCGGTCTTCGTCCTCTGCGACGACCCTGTGCGGATCGAGGAAGTCCTCGCGCAGATCGGCGGGCATCCCGGCCGCTATTCCGAGGACAGCATCAAGCGGCTGTTGAAAGCCGGGGCGGTGCGCGACACCGACCGCCGGGCCTGCTTCGTCGGAGTTCCGGCCTACCGGGAGGCCGGGGGGCGGATATCCACCGACCTCTTCGGCGGCGAGGTCTATCTCGACGACGTCGACATCCTCGACGCCTGCTTCGCGGCCCGCTTCGCCGAGCTTGCCGAAGAAACCCGCGTGCGCGACGGCTGGAAGTGGGTGCAGACCAGCACCGACAGTTCGGCTTGGGGGATTTGCGACCAGCTCGACGCCATCACCCTCTACCCGGCCGAAGGGGCGCTGACCGAGGAGGAGACCGCGCGGCACGACGAGCTCGCCCTTCGCGCCGAGGGAGACGATCTCGACCCGGCGGAGGCCGAAGAACTGGACCGGCTGGCCGCCATCCTCGACGGAGACTATCTCCCGGGGCAGAAGCAGCATGCCGGCGTCGTCCTTTACCTCGACTACGGCGGCGAGCTTCGCGCCACCCACGCCATGGTGCTGCCGGTCGACCAGCCTGCGGCGGCCGAGGCGGGGATCATCGAGCGTGCTCTGGTGGCCGAGGACGACGAGGCGCCGGAGGCCGCCCAGGACGGCGCTCCGCGGCTCTCCGAGGCCTTGAAGCAGGATCTGCGGTCGGTTCGCCGCGGTGCCCGTCAGCATGCGGCCCTGCAGCAGCCTGACCTGCTGCTCGACCTGCTCGCCTTCCACCTGCACTCGAACGTCGGACGGGCCTTCTCCCTGCACCGCTACGCGGTGAACGTGACGCCGACGACGGAGACCGGCTATGCGCCCGATCCGCGTCTGCTCGACACCGAGACCGGGCGGAGCAACGCCACCGATCTCGCCAAGGCGTTCCGAGCGTTCCGCAAGCGCGGGCCTGAGCATGTCCGCGAGGTCCTCACGCTGGAGCTGGCCCGCCTGCTCGACCCGTCCGACTACGGCAACGACATGCTCGCGCCGGTCTTCGACAAGCTCGCGAAGGTCAGCCCGCGTGAAGTCTGGAGCCCGACCACCGAGAACTTCTTCAAGCGGGCGCCGGGCGGCTATCTCGACGCACTTTGGTGCGAGCTGCGCGGCATCGGGGCCGACAGCACCGAGGCCCGGACCTTCGCCAAGGCCAAAAAGGGCGAGAAGTGCGCTCGCCTCGAAACCTTGTTCCAGCCGGAGACCGAGATGCCGGCCGACCAGCGTGCCCGTGTGGCGGCATGGCTGCCGCCGGAAATGTTCTGAGCATGGCGGCCGGCGGGGACAGACCTCGCCGGCCGCTCCCTGCCCCGTGGCTCCGAGGAGCGCGTCGCCGATGATCGACTTCACCGCCTGGTCGCATCCTGTCCTCGCCGTCGCCTGCCCGAGCTGCGGTCGGAGGGCCGGCGTCATGTGCCGCCGCCCCTCCGGCCACAAGGCCGCCGACTTCCATGCCCGCCGCAAGGCCGAGGCCGATCGTCATTTTATTGATCGGCATGGCGCCGTCGCCAGCATCGAGCGCACCGTGGACGGGTGGCGGATCGACCCACGAGGCCGGCTCAGGCAAGGCAGTGTGCCCTGAGACTGCCGCTGGCGGCGCTTCGCTGCGCTACGCGCCGCTGTTGTCCTCGCGTCGGTCAGGCCTAAGCTTCCGCGCCGGCCCTTGGTCATCCCCCCGACCGAGCGGGGCCGACCCTTCCTCGTGGGGGAGGAAGAACTCGCCCCGCCTTTACGGCGGGGCGTTCTTTTGTTGTGTGACAGGATGTTGCAGGCGCGTCCTGCGACGGCTGGCGAGGAGAGTGCGCGGCAGCGACCTCCCCGTAGATGCTCGAGTTGCCGGCCGGCATTCGGCATCAGTAGTCCGTGCTAGCCGAGTCGAGAACGGGTTTGGGAAGGTTGGCGGATCAGGAACCGAAGCGTCTGTGGGGCGTAGGCGATCTTCATCCGAACGGCTCAACTTGACGGTGACGGCCGAGTAAGAACGCGTCGGCCACGTGAACCAGTGGCGACAAGTCCACGTCCGAGGCACGCTTCCCCACCAGCGCAACGAAGGTCGAGTAGAGCTTCCGGTACTCCCCGTCTTCGCCACAAACCCGGGGGTAACCGTCAACCGTAAAGTGGCTGCCGCCCCCTGAGAGCATCACGGGGCCCTCGTCGCTTTGGATCGTGATATCCCAGGTTTGCGGTCCGGTCTGGCGCCAGTCGAAGTCGGCCGTTACCGGCAATCCGCTCGCCGTGCGGCCTCGCAGGCTGGCGGCAATTGGTGCGGCACGGTTGGTCGGAAAGTAGAGATCGGCGTCCTCGACGAAGAACCCCTCGGGCAGGATGTAGGTTGCGATCGACAAGGCGTTGATGCCCGGGTCGAAGACGCCCAGTCCGCCCGGCTGCCAGATCCACTCCTGCCCGGGATGCCAGCGAAGGACATCCTCCTTCCACTCGATCGCGACCGAGCGGATGGTTCGCCCGGCAAGCACCTGGCGTGCGGGCTCCACGGCTCCCGCCATGCGCGAGTGCCAGCTGGCGAAGAGGGTCAGCCCGCGCGCCTCGGCCATCGCCGAGAGGAGCCGCACTTCGGAAATGGATGATCCAGGCGGCTTCTCGAGCATGACATGCTTGCCGGCGGCGAGGGCTGCGCGGGCCTGATCGAAGCGCCCCGCTGGAGGCGTGCAGAGAGAGATTGCGTCGATCTCCGGCTCGTTCGCGAGCAGGGTGTCGATGTCGGGATAGCCGGGGAGGTCCGGCAGGCGCGCGTGGCGACTGGCGATAGCGGCGAGCGCCACCCCTTCGGTCGCGGCGATGGCCGGGAGATGCTGCGTCGTGGCGATCTTGCCGAGGCCGACGAGGCCGAGCTTCAGTGTCATCCTGCTCCTCACCACTCGGCGAAGCTGCCGTCCTTGTGCCGCCACATCGGGTTGCGCCAGCGGTGACCTTCGGCTGCCGCGCGGCGAACGAAGTCCTCGTTCACGTCGATCCCGAGGCCCGGGCCCTGCGGAATGGCGACATGGCCGTCCTCGTAGGCGAACACCGACGGATCGACCAGGTAGTCGAGCAGGTCGTTCGTGGTGTTGTAGTGGATGCCGAGCGACTGCTCCTGGATAAAGGCGTTGTAGCAGACCGCGTCGAGCTGCAGGTTCGCCGCGAGCGCGATCGGCCCGAGCGGGCAATGCAGCGCCACCGCGACGTCGTAAGCCTCGGCCATCGCCGCGATCTTGCGGGTCTCGGTGATGCCGCCCGAATGCGAGGGGTCGGGCTGGACGATGTCGACGTAGCCGCCTTCGAGGATACGCTTGAAGTCCCAGCGCGAGAACAGCCGCTCGCCGAGCGCGATCGGAGTCGAGGAGTGGTTGGCGATCTCCTTCAGCGCCTCGGAATGCTCCGACAGCACCGGCTCCTCGATGAACATGAGCTTGAAGGGCTCGAGCTCCTTCGCCAGCACCTTGGCCATCGGCCGGTGCACGCGGCCGTGGAAGTCGACGCCGATGCCGAAGTTCGGGCCGAGCGCGTCGCGGATCGCCTGCACGCGCTCGAGCACCGCGTCGATCTTGTCGTGGGTGTCGACGATCTGCAGCTCCTCGGTGCCGTTCATCTTGACGGCGGTGAAGCCGCGGTCGGCGCAGTCTTTCGCCATCCGCGCGGTGTCTCCGGGCCGGTCGCCGCCGATCCAGGAATAGACCCGGATGCGGTCGCGCAGTTGGCCGCCGAGGAGCGCGTGGACCGGCACCCCGAGCGCCTTGCCCTTGATGTCCCAGAGCGCCTGGTCGATGCCGGCGATGGCGCTCATGTGGACGGCCCCACCGCGGTAGAAGCCTCCGCGGTACATCACCGTCCAGTGGTCCTCGATGAGGCGCGGGTCCTTGCCGACTAGGTAATCGGCGAGCTCCTCGACCGCGGCGGCGACAGTGTGGGCGCGGCCCTCGACGACCGGCTCGCCCCAGCCCGAGACACCTTCGTCGGTCTCGATCTTTAGGAAGCACCAGCGCGGCGGGATGATGAAGGTGGTGAGCCCGATGATCTTCATTGCCGACCTACCTGGTCGCGACTGCGCCAGGCGTCCGCGAAGGCGTTCGCCGTGGTGCCGACCTCCGCCGCGGACATGCCGGGCTTGTAGAGCGCCGAGCCGAGGCCGAAGCCGGCGGCACCCGCGGCGAGGTAGGGCGCCATCCCGTCGGGAGTGATGCCGCCGACCGGCAGGAAGCGGGTGCCGCGCGGGAAGACCGAGGCCATGGCACGCAGCACGGACGGGGCGACGAGCTCCGCGGGAAAGAGCTTCAGCGCGTCGGCGCCGGCCGCGAGCGCGGCGAAGCCTTCGGTCGGCGTGCAGACGCCGGGCGTGCAGGCAGCCCCGGCGGCCTTGGCCGCGCGGATCACCGCGACATCGGCGTGCGGCATGACGATGATGCGGCCGCCCGCCGCGACCACCGTCTCGACGTCGGCCGGGACGGTCACGGTTCCGGCGCCGACAAGGGTGTCTGGGCCGAGGTCGGACGCGAGCCGGCGGATGCTCTCGATCGGTTCGGGCGAGTTCAGCGGCACCTCGATGATCGAGAAGCCGGCGCTGACGAGGGCGCGGCCGATGCCGACCACCTCCTCCGGCTTCACTCCACGCAGAATCGCGACCAGCGGCAGCCGGTCCAGATACGCGGCAAACGACGTCATGCGACCTCCGTCTTCGTAGTCTTCACGATTCCCGCCGCGACCGCGATGCGCCACAGCCCGGCGGCAGCCGTATCCGGGATGGCCTCCGCTCCGTCGAAGCCGAAGCGGGCAAGCGCACCGGCGTAGCGGGCGGCGAGCGCCGGCTCGCCGATCAGCCGTGGCGCAGCGCCGGGTTCGGTGAGGGCGGACCGCAGCTCGTCGCCGATCAGCAGCCCCGAGAGGTAGTCGAGGGCGTCTTCCGGCGCGATACCGCCGGTCAGGACCAGCGCCCGCGCCGAGAACAGGAGCGGCGCGATACCGTCCGCTCCCCGGGCGGCGTCGACGCCGCGCAGGAAGGCCGCGTCCCTGTCGCGCCCCGGACCCGAGCCGGCTGTGCGGCCGAGGATCGAATGGTCCCGCAGGACCGCGAAGAGCTCACCGGTCATGTAGGTGGTGAAGCTCTCAATGCGGCCGTTGCAGACACGCGCCCACTTGGAGTGGGTGCCGGGGAGGACGATGCGGGCGTCGGCGGCCAGTTCGGGCCCAAGCGCGAGGGCGCCGGCGACCTGGGTTTCCTCGCCTCGCATGACGTCGGGACGGTCTCCCGGTTGCAGGACACCGGGCACGATCCAGAGCCGGCGGCCCGGCGCCTGCACGAGCGCGCCCGCGAGGTCGTCGGGGCTCGCCGGGCAGGGCAGGTACGGCGCCTCGACCCAGCCCTGGGCGCTCCCGACCATGCCGGCCGCGATCGCCGGAAGTCCGGGGTCACGCCCGAGCCAGGCGCGGGTGATCTCGTCGAAGACCGTGGCGAAGCCGGCCTCCACCTGCATGATGCCCTTCGGCTCCCGCGCGCTCTCGATCATTCGCCCGCTGCCGTCCAGCAGATAGGCGCGCAGGGAACTCGTCCCCCAGTCAAGCGCCACCAGCGCCGGCGATTTGTCGGGCTGCGGGGTGCTCATTGGAGGTCCTCACGCGAGGGCGCTGCGGCGCTCCGGCCGGCGCTGAAGTCAGCGACGCAGGACACGCAACTGTTCGCGGCAGGCCTGGCGCGGTCGATGCCATGTGCATCGCTATGGTGCATGTCGATATCGAGGGTCTCGGGGCCGGGCACTGCGTTCCTCCTGAGCGCTTGGGGGTTGACCCGGCCGATACCCGGGCGGGCATCCGGTCAGGCTGCCTTGCGCCGCAGCGGCCCGGGCACGAAGTCGTCGTGAGCGTCGAGCAAGTCGTCGACGAGCCGTGCGATCTGCTCGGGATCGAGCTCGGCGGCGGTGTGCGGGTCGAGCATCGCCGCATGCAACACATGATCGCGCCGCCCTGCCAGCACGGCCTCGACGGTCAGCTTCTGGACGTTGATCTGGGTCTGCATCAGGCAGGCGAGCTGCAGCGGCAGGTCGCCGATGATGGTGGGCTGCAGGCCGTTCCGATCGACGAGCACCGGGATCTCGACGCAACAATCGGGGGGCAGGTTGGTGATCGAACCGTGGTTTATCACGTTGCCGTAGATGACCCGCGGCGTGCCGGCCTCCATCGAGTGGATGATCTCCGAGCCGTACTCGACGCTGCGTCGCACCTCGATCGGCTTCGACCGGTTCTGAAGGGCCTCCGACATCCCCTGCCAGCCGGCGATCTGCGCCTCGCAGCGCCGCGGGTACTCGTCGAGCGGGATGTTGAACTTCTCGATGAGGTCCGGGCGGTCGCGCTTGATGTACCAGGGCACATACTCGGAAAAGTGCTCGGAGCTCTCGGTCACGAAGTAGCCAAAGCGCTTGAATACATCGTAGCGCACGCGGTTGGTGACGGGGATGCGGCCCTCGTCGACGACCTTCTGAATGAGCGGGTAGAGGTCCTGCCCGTCGCGCTCGAACTTCAGGTAGAAGGCGACGTGGTTCACGCCGGCGACGAGGTAGTTGATCTCATCGACCGGCACGCCGATGTCTTCGGCGAGCTCGCCCGCGGTGTGGCGCACCGAGTGGCAGAGGCCGACGGTCCTGATCTTCGAGCCGCGCAGCAGGCCGAGGCAGTTCATTGCCATCGGGTTGACGTAGTTCAGGTGCAGTACGTCGGGGCAGAGGCGCTCCATGTCGTGCGCCATCGAGAGCAGTACCGGCACCGTGCGGACCGCGCGCATGATGCCGCCGATGCCGAGGGTGTCGGCTATGGTCTGACGGAGGCCGGCCTTCGTCGGCAGCGCGAAGTCGGTGACCGTCGCCGGCCTGTAGCCGCCGACCTGAATCATGTTGATCGCGTAGTCGGCGCCGTCGAGAGCCTTCGAGCGGTCGGTGGTCGCCTCGATCGTGGCGCGGGCGCCGACCGCCTCGTTGATCCTCCGGGCGACGATCTCGGACTCGGCGAGCCGTTTCTCGTCGATATCGAAGAGCATGATCCGGGCGGCGGCGAGCTCCGGGTAGCCGAGGAGGTCGCCGATCAGGTTCTTGGCGAAGACGGTCGAGCCCGCGCCGATGAAGGTGATCCTGGGAGAGCGCATGGGCATATTCCATCGGGCCGGAGGCGAGGCCTCCGGCCTCGCGTTTCGGTCAGAGCTCGACGCGGTGTTCGGCGACGCCGCGACCTCCGCCTTCGACACGGAACGTGCGTCCGTGGCCGGGATTGGCGGCGATCTCGCTCTCCTCGATGCCGATGGCGGCGGAGGTGCAGAAGAGCGTCGTCAGGTCGGAACCGCCGAAAGCGGGGCAGGATGTCTGCAGGGCGGGGAAGCCGACGGCGCGCAGGAAGTCGCCGGCCGGCGAATAGACCCCCACGCGGGACGAGCCCCATTGCGCCGTCCAGATGTTGCCCTCGGCGTCGCAGACCGCCCCGTCGGCCACGTGCGGCGTGTCGCGCAGGTCCACCGCGATCGCGCTCTCGCCTTCGGGCCAGCCATCCACCCCCAGTGAAAGCTGCCGGATCACCTTCTCTGGCGTGTCCGAGTAGTAGGCGGTGCGGCCGTCGGGCGCGAAGCAGATGGCGTTGGGGATCGAAAGACCCGGCACGACCTTTCGCAGTTCGCCCTTGTAGTACCGGTAGATCGCCCCCGCGGCTGGTTCCTTTGCCAGGCTCATGGTGCCGAGCCAGAACCCGCCATGCGGGTCGGCACGCCCGTCATTGGAGCGACTGCCGGGATGGTCCCTCTCCAGGTCGCAGACCGGCTCGATGGTGCCGCTCTCGACGTCGAGGGTGACGATGGCGCGGGCCGTGGCGGCGATCAGCCGGTCCCGGTCCACCCACCCCAGGCACGAGACCTGGGTGTCGAAGGTCCAGTCCCGCAACATGCCCTGCTCGCGCGTCAGCACGCGGTTGGACAGGATATCGCACCAGTAGAACTGCTGGCGCTCCGGATGCCAGAACGCGCCTTCGCCCAGAAGGCATCGGGTGGTGTCGTGCGCGGTAACGTTCATGCCCCAGCCTCGTCACACGGCCCTCAGGTCGATGCACGCCGCCGGCAGCCGGTCGCTGGTGACGCGCACGCGCACGATTCCCGCCTCGCCGGTCGCGCGGAGCCAGAACCCGATCGTGCCACCGACGAGCGACGATCGCGGCGGGCCGATCAGACGGGCCGGGCCGTCGACCTCGATGCCGATGGTGTCGACGAGGAACGGCAGGACATTGCCGACCTGGTCGAGCGCGCGGACGATCACGCGGACCTCGTCGCGCGCCGCGGCGTCGAGCCGCGTCGCGTCCGGCGCGACCTCGAGCGTCGTCGGCAGCGGGTCGGCCACGTAGCGGCGGGTCATCACCGGCGCGCCGTCGCGCAGGCCGATGATCGTCGAGTCCTCCCACGTCATCCCCCACAGCCCCATCTCCTCCGGGCGGAAGTGCCGGTGGTCGATGATGACGGGCGGATGCGGCAGATGCGGAAAGCGCTCGCGATCGGGCTCGACCCTCTTGACCAGGGTGGAGCCGTAGCGCAGCTCCACCGCGTCGCAGTTCGTCAGCACCACGAGCGGCAGGACGCCGCCGATGTTGCGCTCGCCGCGGGCGAAGAAGCTGACCGGTTGCATCACCAGACCCTCCGCCGGGTCGCGCTGGCTCGCGTAGGCATAGGCGGCGAACTTGGGCTCGCGGAACATCGTGCTGACGCCGTGGTAGCAGATCCGGTCGCCGGAGCCGAAATCGCTGTGGGTGTTGTAGTCGAAGGCGCACCAGCCGATCGCCCCGGACACCGCCGGATCGCCGAAGGCCGCGTCGAGAACCTCGAGGTGGCGGATCACATGCTCGGCCTGGCGCTGCTCCTGGTCGAAGGCCTTGGTCGGGAACATGTGGCCGTTGTACTCGGTGATGAGATAGGGCACGGCCTCGCGGCCGGTCGTCTCGCGCCGCGGGCGCAGCGCCATGCGCGGCCGGTTCGTGCGCGGGTTCTCGAATTCGCCGAGCACGAAGTCGTTCATTGTGTAGACGTCCTCTAGAAGCTCGCTGTCGGTGATGTAGCGCACGCCTCCGGTCTGGCGCGTCGGGTCGAGCGCGCGGGCGACGCGGTTCGTCTCGGCATAGAAGTCGTGGCTGTCTTGGCTCTCGTTGATCCGCACCCCCCAGATCACGATTGACGGGTGGTTCCAGTCGCGCTCGACCATGCCACGGACGTTGTCGACCGACCGGGCCTGCCACTCCGGCCCGCCGATGTGCTGCCAGCCGGGGATCTCCTCGAAGACCAGCAGGCCGATCTCGTCGCAGCGGTCGAGGAACCAGGTCGACTGCGGATAGTGCGAGGTGCGGACGATGTTGCAGCCGAGGTCGAACTTCACGATCTCGGCGTCGCGCTCCTGCGAGCGGCGGCCCTGAGCATACCCGGAATAGGGGAAGTTCTGGTGCCGGTTGAGGCCCATGAGCTTCAGGGGCGCGCCGTTGAGCATGAACCCGGTCGGCGTGAAGCGCGCTTCGCGGAACCCGAACCGGACCGTCGTGCGGTCCTCACCCGCATCCGAGCGCAACGTCAGCGCGAGGGTATAGAGCGCCGGGTCCGAGAGCTGCCAGAGCTTCAGTCCCTCGATCCCATCGAAGGCGACCTCGGCGGCGTCGCCCGCGACAGGCACGGCCGCGCGCGCGACCTCGCCGCCGGCCGCATCGAGCAGCCGGGCCTCGACCTCGGCGCTGTCACCCGTGCCGCCGAGGATCACGCGGGCGCGGACCGACTTGGCGGGGGCGAGCGGATCGGGCGTCTCGACCTTGACGTTCTCGATCCAGCGCGGCGCCGTGACCCGCAGAGCCACTTCGCGGTAGAGGCCGGCATAGGTCAGATAGTCGATCCGGCCGCCGAACGGCGGGATCTCCGGATTTTCCGAGCCGTCGATCCGCACGGTGACGAGCGTGTCGCCTTTCGTCAGATGCGGGGTCAGCCGGACCGCGAACGGGGTATAGCCGTCGGTGTGGCGGGCAACCTCGACGCCGTTCACCCAGACGACGGCATCGGCCATCGCCCCCGCGAAGTGCAGCGAGATCTCGCGGCCGGCGAACCGCTCCTCCCAGGGCAGCGAGCGCTGGTAGGTGAACGGCCGTTGGTAGGATTTCTCGTCGAAGTAGTTAAACGGAAGCTCCACCGCCGTGTGCGGAAGCTCGACCGCGGCGCCGGGCATCGGCGCGACGATCCAGGCGGGCTCGAAACCCTCGGCGAAGGTCCAGCCGAGGTTGATCGGGGTTTCGCGGCCCGGGATCGGGTGGTCGAAAGATTCGCGACGCATGGATGGTCCTTTTTCGGCAGGGGGTCGGTTCAGGCGGCGCGGGTGCCGTCCGACTTGAAGACGAAGGTGCGGTCGGCCGGGATGGCGACGGTGATGCGCTCTCCCGGATGGGCGCCGCGGGCGGCGGCGCGCTGCAGCACGACGGCCTCGCCGGCCTTGGTGTTGGCATAGAGATAGCTGGTGGCGCCGAGATGCTCGGCGACGTCGAGCGCGAGCGTCAGGTCGCAGGCGCCTTCGCCGGGCTCGACGAAATGCTCGGGGCGGATGCCGACCACCGCCGCCTCGCCGGCCGCGAGCGGCGCCTGGAGCGGCAGCGCGATCTCGGCGCCGCCCTGGTTCGGCAGCCGGAAGCGTCCCTGCCCGAGGGATTCCGCGGCGAGGAAGTTCATCCGCGGCGAGCCGATGAAGCCCGCGACGAACTGGTTCGCCGGGTTGTCGTAGAGCTCGAGCGGCGCGCCGACCTGCTCGATCCGGCCGGCGCGCAGGACGACGATGCGGCTCGCCATCGTCATCGCCTCGGTCTGGTCATGGGTGACGTAGACCATCGTCGTGCCGAGCTCGGT
Organism: Amaricoccus sp. W119; assembly: GCF_047275745.1. NCBI lineage: Bacteria > Pseudomonadati > Pseudomonadota > Alphaproteobacteria > Rhodobacterales > Paracoccaceae > Amaricoccus > Amaricoccus sp. W119. The sequence goes on from NZ_JBKQWU010000030.1 coordinate 13,343, forward strand.
GTGGAGGCGGGCGATCTCGACCCGCATCTGCACGCGAAGCTCGGCGTCGAGGTTCGACAGCGGCTCGTCGAACAGGAACACCTCGGGCTCGCGGACGATGGCGCGGCCGATCGCGACGCGCTGGCGCTGGCCGCCGCTCAGCGCCTTGGGCCGGCGGTCGAGCAGCGGCTCGATCTGCAGGATGCGCGCGGCGTCGCCGACCCGGCGCTCGGTGTCCGGCTGAGGGTTGCCGTTCATGCGGAGCCCGAACGAGAGGTTCTCGCGAACGGTCATGTGCGGATAGAGCGCGTAGGTCTGGAACACCATCGCGACGCCTCGCTCCGCCGGCTCGACGTCGTTGACGACGCGGTCCGCGATCGAGATCTCCCCTCCCGAAATGTCCTCGAGGCCCGCGATCATGCGCAGCAGCGTCGACTTTCCGCAGCCGGAGGGTCCTACGAAGACCACGAACTCTCCGGGATTGATGTCGAGGTCGACGCCGTGGACGGTCTCGATCGGGCCATAGGCCTTGCGCACGCCGCGCAGTGTCACGCCAGTCATGCCGGTTCCCTTATTTCACTGCGCCGGCGGTGATGCCGGACATGAAGAAGCGTTGCAGGAAGACGAAGACCACGAGCATCGGCACGGTCAGCACCACCGCGCCGGTCATGATCGCGCCCCAGGAGACGCGGGTGACGCCGATGAGGGTGCCGAGAGCCACCGGCGCGGTCATCATGTGTGGCTGCGAGGCGATGAGCAGCGGCCAGATGTACTGGTTCCACGAGGCCAGGAAGAGGATGATCGCCAGCGCCGCGATCGTCGGCTTCGCGAGGGGCAGCGCGATGCGGGTGAAGATCTGCCACTCGCGCACGCCCTCGACCTGCGCCGCGTCGAAGAGCTCGGCCGGCATCATCGAGAAGGCCTGCCGCATGAACAGCACGCCGAGCGAGTTGAAGAGCGGCGGCACGATCAGCGCGAACCAGGTGTTCGAGAGCCCGAAGTAGCGCGCCACCATGATGAACTGCGGGATCACCACGACGAAGTAGGGCAGCGTCAGCGTGCCGAAGATCACCGCGATGACCAGCGCCCTGCCGCGGAAGCGATAGCGCACCAGCGCCCAGCCGGCCATCGAGGTCAGCATCACCGAGAGCACGGTCGTCGTCAGCGCGACGACGACGGAGACGAGGACCGTCCGGAGGAACCCGGTGTCCGCCTGCAGCTCGCGGAAGTTCGCGAGGAAGCGGTCGGACGGCAGCAGGCGGATCTCCGGCGAGAAGATGCCGTTCTCCGGCATGGTCGAGAAGACGACCATCATCCAGAGCGGCAGCAGCCAGACGAGCGCCAGCGGCCCCAGCACCGCGTGGAGCGCGATCTGGCGCCCCCGCCGGCGAGCGGCTTTTCCCTTCATGCCCGTTCCCTCCCGAGCCAGAGGTTCAGTACCGAGATCGCCACCGCGAGCGCCGCGATCGTGTAGGCGACCGCCGAGGCGTAGCCGAAGTTCAGCACGGTGAAGCCCTGCCGGTAGAGGAAGACGCCGAGCGTCTCGGTGGCACCGCCCGGTCCGCCGCGGTTGGTGATGAGGAAGGGCTCGGCGAAGAGCTGCATCGAGCCGATGACCGACATCACCACGCAGAACAGGATCACCGGCCTCAGGAGCGGCAGCGTGATGAAGAAGAACTGCCGGACGGGGGACACCCGGTCGAGCGTCGCCGCTTCGTAGACGTCGTCGGGGATCGACTGGAGGCCCGACAGGATGATGATCGCATTGTAGCCGGCCCACCGCCAGGTCACCGCGATCATGATGAGCGCCATCGCCGCCGTCGGGTTCGAGAACCAGTCGACCGGCGGCAGCCCGACGAGCCCCAGCCCCTTGTTCACGATGCCGCGGTCGGCGGTGAACATCAGCCGGAAGACCGCGGCATAGGCGACCTCGCCGACCACGATCGGAGCGAAGAAGGCGAACCGCATCAGGCCGCGCGCCTTGAGCAGCGTGGAGTTGAGCAGGACGGCGAGGACCGTCGCGAGGGCGACCATCAGCGGCACCTGCACGACAAGGATGACGAGCGTGTTCTCGAGCGCGTTGAGGAACGCGGGATCCTGCGGCAGGCGTCCCCAGGTCATCGCTGGCCGGAAGGTCCAGGGCGGCTGACGGGTGGCGAGGAACGACAGCCAGAAGGAATAGAGGATTGGCCAGACCCAGAAGGCGGTGAAGATCACCAGATAGGGCGCAAGGAATCCGTAGGCCGTGCCGTTTCGGCGACGCATGGTGAAATCCCCCGTCGATGCCCCGGGACCGCGGCGAGCCGCCGCCCGGGGCGCGTAGGTCACTCGGCGATCGGGAGGCCCGTCACCAGCTCGATCTGGGTGGCGGCGTCGTCGAGGGCCGCCTGCGCGCTGTCGAAGCCGCCATTCAGGTATTGCGTCTGCACCGAGCGGACGACGCCGTCGGCGTCAGCAAAGAAGGCGGTGCCGCGGCTCGGACTGATCGTCGGCAGCGTTGGCAGGATCGTCTGCCAGACGGCCTCGCCGCCCCAGAACGCCGACGGCTCCTTGGCGTACGGATCGTCGACCGCAGTGAGCAGCGACGGCACGAGGCCGTACTCCTTCAGCATCGTCACCTGCCCTTCGTTGGTGCCGAGCGCGTACTTCATGAAGGCAAAGGCCGCCTCCTGGTTGTCCGAGCTCGAGGCGATCGCCAGCGCCGAGCCGCCGAGGTTCGCCGCATGCGTCCCGTCCGCGGTCATCGACGGCATCAGGTAGACGCCCCACTTGCCGGATTGGTCCTCGGGCGCGGTCGAGCGGATCGTGCCTTCGTACCAGCCACCGAACATCTGGGTTGCGACAGTGCCGCTGTTGTTCGACTGGATCTTCTCGTCCCAGGTCGCCGCCTTGAGCAGTCCGGCGTCGTAGAGCTGCTTGACGGTCTCGAGCGCGGCGACGCAGCCGGGCTGGTTTACGGTGATGCTCCCTGCATCCCCCGCGAAGTAGCCGCAGCCCTGCTCGTTGGCGATCATCCGGAACCATTCGGTGTCGCCGTTCAGGTCCGCCTGCGCCATGACGACGCCGGGGTTGGTCTCTTGGATCTTCTTACCGGCCGCGGCGAAGTCTTCCCACGTCTGGATCGCCGCCGGATCGACGCCGGCCTTCTCGTAGAAGTCGCGGCGGTAGAACATCGCCACCGGCCCCGAATCCCAGGGCATGCCGTATGCGACCCCGCCCGGCTCGAGCTCGACCCGCTTGAAGTCGGGGAACTGCGAGGCAAGGGCGTCGTCGTAGCCGAGCTGGCGCAGGTCGGCGAAGCAGTCGGGGAACTGCGCCCAGAAGATCTCGGATTCGTGGTTCTCGACGCTGACGATGTCGGGCAGGTCGGCGCCGCCGGCCGCGCAGGCGGCGAGCATCCGGTCGAAGACCTGCTGGTTGCCGAGATCCTCGACCGCGACCGTGACGCCCGGATGCTGCTCGACGAACTTCTCTGCGACGGCCCTGAGCGACGAGGCCGCGACGTTCCAGCTCCAGATCGAGACTTCGCCTGAAACCTCCTGCGCCTGGGCAAGGCCCGCTGCCGTCATGAGACCAAGCGCCAATGGCGCGCAAGCGCTACGCATTCTGCATCCTCCCCGTGGGGTTGCCCGTTGCCGGGTTGCAGCCTAGACTTTATTCGGCAAAGGGGAGGCCGTCTCTGTGAAAGCCTCAGCGGACTGGTCGAAAAGTAAGATGGACGGCAAGCGCTTCTGGGACCCGAGCAAGAGTGTCGCGGAACGGCTGCCGAACGATCTCGTGGTGAGTTGCGAGCAACCCGGCATTATGCCGTCACCGCACTGGCACGCGCAGGTCGAGGTTAACTACGTATTCCGCGGCAGCATCGACTACGCGATGCACGGTCATCGGGTGCAGTTCGAGGAAGGCGACCTCGCGCTCTTCTGGGGCGGCCTACCGCACCGGGTGGTCGATACGGGGCAGGATACCTACTATCACGCCATCCATTTGCCGCTGCTGCATTTCTTCCGCCTGCGGTTCGCGCCGGACCTGCAGCAGCGCCTGATGCGCGGGGCGACGCTGGTGACCGGCGAGCCGTGCGAGGACGATGCGCCGGCCTTCACCCGCCGCGCCCGGGCGCTCCTCTCGGCCGACGGGCGCGTCATCTCGCACGCGACCGACGAGCTGTTGCTGCGGCTGGAGCGGATCGGGCTCGAGCCGCATCGCATCCACGAGCCGAACGAGGCCGGAGCCGAACCCGCCGACGCCGGGGACAATCCAAGCTTCGAAACGATTCGCCGGATCTGCGGGTTTATCGCCGAGAACTTTCGCAGCGAGTTCGACGCCGTCGACGTCGCCGTGGCCGCCGACATTCATCCGAAATACGCGATGAGCGTCTTCAAGCGATCCACGGGCATGTCGCTCGGGGAGTACGTAAGCCTCATGCGCATCTCCTTTGCCCAGGCCCAGCTGCGGGACGGTGAGGAGAGTATCACGCAGATTGCGATGGACAGCGGCTTCGGCTCGCTTTCAGCCTTCAACAAGTGCTTTCGCAAGAAGACCGGCACGACTCCCTCGGAGTTTCGGCGCGCGCGCCACCGGCCGGTTTCGGCCGAGACGTGACATCGCGCTGCTTCCCCTGTGTGGACTGCAAACGGTCGCAGATGTCAGGGTGCTGGGTCCGAACCAGCGCATCTTCATCGCAATCTCGATCAGGGGCGCCCTGAGTACCACAGGCGGTGATGATGTGCACTGCGGTCTGCACGGCGGTGTGCCGCACTCCAGTTCGGCGGCCAATGCCGCAAAGGGCTGGGCAGGAGGCTCGCACCACTGAACCCCTGTGCTAGCATGTGTACAGGCAGCACAGGGGCCGTTATGCCTACTTCCGCCACCATGACCATCCGTCTCGCCGCCGAGACGAAGCGCAAGCTGGAGCGGCTCGCCGCCAACACCCGGCGCAGCAAGTCGTTCCTCGCCGCCGAGGCTGTCTCGGCCTACGTCGAGCGCGAGCTCGCGATCATAGACGGCGTGCAGCGCGGCCTTGTCGATGTCGAAGCGGGCCGCGTTATTCCCCACGACGCCGCGATGGCCGAGGTCCAGGCCGTGATCGACACTGCGAAGAGCGGCAAGGCGTGACGCTCACCAAACGGTCGCGGAAAGTTCCTGGACGCCCGGGGAACGCCCCCGAAGCAAAGGCGGCCGATCCCGACGGCGCCCTTGAGCAGCATGTCGCGATCGTCGGGCGCACCGGCAGCGGCAAGAGCTATGCCGCCCGCGGCGCGGTCGAAGCGCTGCTCGAGGCCGGGCGCCAGGTCGTCGTCCTCGATCCGACCGGCGTCTGGTGGGGGCTCCGCGCCGGCGCCGACGGCGGGCCGGGCTTCCCCGTGCCGGTGATCGGCGGCGACCGCGCCAACGTCGCGCTGCCGGCCGAGGCCGGCGCGGCACTCGCGGAACTCTTCGTCGCGCGCCGGCAGTCGGCGGTGGTCGACACCAGCAGCTTCACCATGGGCGAGCGCCCGGCGCTTCTACGGCGCCTTCCTCGCCGGTCTCCATCACGAAAACCGCGCAGCGCTGCACCTCGTCGTCGACGAGGCCGACGAACTCGCGCCGCAGCGTCCCCTGCCCGACCAGACGACCGTGCTGCACGAGATGGACCGGATCGTCCGTCGCGGTCGCGCGCAGGACTTCCGGGTGCTGATGATCACCCAGCGGCCGGCGGTTCTGCACAAGGACGTCCTGAGCCAGGCCGGCTGCCTGATCGCCATGCAGCTCACCGCCGCCAGGACCGGGCGGCGATCGGCGCCGAGCTGCGCTCCTCGGGGTGCTGGTGGCGCATGGCCGGCCGGCGACGATGCGCCAGTGGGCGACCCTCGCCGGGCTCTCCGCCAAGGGCGCACCTGGTCGACCTATGTCTCCCGCTTGAGCACCAGCGGCGACCTCGGCGCCGATGTCGGCGGCACTTGGTTTCGTGAACGAGGCAGGTCGAGCCGCCGCCGGCGAGGTTGGCCCCCCACCGAGCAGCGAGGAGCTCGTCGGCCGATGGTGCGAGGCCGTCGGCGCCGGCGGGGCCGGACGCATGCTGGCGGTGCTGGCCGGACGATACCCGGCCACGATCGACCGCGAGGCCCTCGCCGAGGAGCTCGGCCTCGCCGCCTCTGGCGGCACCTTCAGCACCTACCTCTCGCGGCTGGTCTCGAACGGCCTGGCGACCCGGTTGCCGGAGGGCGTCCGCGCGGGGGAGAGCTCTTCCTGGCCGGGAGCGAGGCGCCGTGAGGCGAGCGGTGGAGTGGTCCTGAGACGCCCTCGACGACCTGAAGGCCCAGATCGCCTATATCGCCGCCGACAACCCGGCTGCGGCGCAGCGCGTCGCCGATCGCCTGCGCGTCACCGGCGCCGCGCTCGGCGAAATGGCGACCGGCCGGCCGGGCCGGGTCGCGGGAACCTACGAGAAGTCGGTCACGGGGTTACGCTACATCATCGCCTACGCGCTGACGCGGCGCGGGGACCGCGAGATCGTCTCGATCCTCCGGGTGATCCACACCGCCCGCGACTGGCCCGACGAGGAATGGCCGCGGTAGCGGGAACCGGATCCCGAAACGAAGACAGCCTGTCCTCCTCGCGGAGGAACAGGCTGCCTCATTTCCGTCGGCGGTCATCGCCGTCCCCGGCTGTACCGCAAGGGGAATCGTAGATCAGGAATCCGCGGGATTCCAGCGCTGTATGCCGGATTTATCAGGTTATCTCCGATCCGAGCGAGAGTGTGGGGATAGCAGTTTATGCGCCCTTTGTGTTATAGGCTGCTCCGAGCAGGAGGTTGACGATGAACGTGTCAATCGGGAAGCGCTGGGAAGAGTTCGTCGAGGGCGTCGTGCAGGACGGCCGCTACGGCTCGGCGAGCGAGGTGGTGCGCGAGGGCCTCCGCCTGGTCGAGGAGCGAGAAGCGAAGCTCGCGGCGCTGCGCCAGACGATCGAGGCCTCGATCGCCGAGGGTGGGGCGCTGAGCCAGGACGAGGTGAGCGCCGCCCTGTCGGCGAAGGCGCAGGCGCTGGCGAGCGAAGGACTGTAGTGCGGCGCCTCGTCTACCTCGCGGCCGCGGAGCGCGATCTCCTGTCGATCCTCGAGTACATCGCCCGCGAGAGTGGCAGCGCGGCGATCGGCCTCGCCTTCACCGAGCGGCTTCAGGGCCAGTGCGCCCGGCTGGCCTCGCTGCCCGGCACGCTCGGCCGGGCCCGCCCCGAACTTCGACCCGACCTCCGCAGCTCCGCCTTCGGCAACTACGTGATCTTCTTCCGCTACCGCGACGACATGCTGGAGGTGGTGAACGTCCTGGAGGGCCACCGCGACATCGACACGTTCTTCAGCGCGGGCACGCCGCCGGAGGAGTAGGCCTCCTCACAGGGTCGCCGGCGCGACGGTGTCCTCCTTCTCCCCACGCAGCACGATCCGCAGGGCGCCGTCCGGCAGCGGTCGCTGCAGTGCCTTCGCCTCGCTCCACGGCGCCAAGAGCCAGGTTTCCCATTCGGCCGGCTCGGTCAGGATCGCCGGCATCGCCTTCGGATGGACGGTGCGGACCTCGGCGTTCGGCGTCGTGGTCAGGAAGCCGAAGAGATCCGCCGTCACCGGGCCCTCCTTCACCTTTCGCGTGCTGGTCCAGGTCGCCCATAGCCCGGCGAAGAAGGCGAGCGGCCGGGTCTCGTCGAAGGCGAACCACACCGGCGGCTTTGATCCGTCCGCCTGCGTCTCGTTCTCGGCGAAGCTGGTGAAGGGCACGAGGCAGCGGTGCTCGGGGCCGAGCCACGGCCGCCAGTGCGACGAGCTCGTCTGCCGGATGTTGGTGACGCCGCGGTCGACTTGTCTGCCGGTAAGGTACTGCGGCGGCGTCGGCATTCCCCAGCGCGCCATGACGAGCTCCCTGCCCTTGCCGGCGTTGCGGATGATCGGCGCCGGATAGTCCGGGTAGATTCCCGGCAACGGCGGCATGTTTCCGGCGCGCTCCTCGAGGCCGGCGAAGAGCCGGCGCATCGCCTCCTGGGAGCGGGTCATCGAGTAAAGATTGCACATGGGCGACTTCTCGTCCTGGGGCCGGCCGAACGGCAGATAGGGGGAGGTGTAGACCACGGAGTCGGTGCCGTCCGCCAGCAAGAGGTCGGGGAAGCGCGCGACGAACCGGTGCGCGGTCTCCGGCGCCCGGAAGTAGACCGCGACCGCGTCCCGCGTGATCCCGAGCGCGCTCGCGGCATGGAAGGCGTACTCACCGCGCCCGACCTCCTGATCGAGCCAGCGGCAGAGGTCATCGAACTGCCGCTCGAAGCCACCTTCGGGCACCAACAGTTTGACCCGCACCGGGAACGCTTCGTCGTCGATGCGTCTCTGGGGCGTGCTTCGGCGAGTCATGAGTCCTCAGGTGCGTGGGCATGTTCTTTAAATGTTCCGGATCGGCTCGCGGCGCAAGCGTGCTGTCGTGTGAGGGATCGCCGTCGGCGATCGAGATGATCCATGGCCAGGTCGGGGGATCGACGGGCCGAGGCCCGCTCACCCCCGCCCTGACGACTTCGCCATTCCTGACGTCCGCCCTGCATCCGGGCGAGCGCGCGTCAACCGGCAAGCGGCGGCCAGGGCCCGCCGGCTCCGCCGCCCCACCCGTGTCCTCGCCTGCGGCTGCGGGCCGCGCCACGGGGCGTCTCCGCCCGGTTGACCCGCGCTCCCCCGGCCGCGGGTCGGGCAGTCGCCCTCCCCGCTCTGCCCACCCGGGAAATGCGGGGTGCATTTCCGGTCGGCAGATCGGGACGGCTCCGCCCAAAGCGGACCGAAGGGCAGAGACCCAAGGCCGCGCCGCCACGAAGGAGACCGGCCGATGGCCATCGATGACGACGACTTCGAGGACGACGACGAGCTCGAGCTCTTCGAGGACTACGAGGACGGGGAGATCGGCTACGTCCGGTTTCTGCAGGCGCACGGGGTCGAGCGCACCTGTGCGCGCTGCGGCGCTCCCTTCCGCGGAATGCCGGACCACGGCTACTGCAACGCCTGCGCCGACGCGATCGAGGCGGGCCATCCGGTCGACTGACCGGACCCGAGGGCGGGGGGCGAGCGCCTCCCTCCATCCCAATCCGACAGATGGAGATCGCGATGCATCGCGCTGAATGGAAAGCCTTTCATCATTCGATCCGGCACGACGCCTGGACCTTTCGGGAGAGCCACGGCGGCTTCCCGTGCTTCATCCGCCGCCTCGTCCACAACGGCGAGGAGTGGAGCTTCACCCGCGCCCGCAACACGGACATGCGCTGGACCAGCCACCTGCGGAAAAGCCTGATCCGCCAGATGGGTTGGCGCCAAAAGCACGCCGACGAGATGAGCGACCTGCCCTACTGGCACCAGAAGCATCGCCGCGAGCCGTGGGCCCGGGCCACCTTCCGCCGGGCGATCCGCACGGCAGTGCGCTGTGCGCGGGAATGGCGCCTCGCCGGCCAGGCGGAGGGCTGACGATGTTCGGCACCTACTGCCGTCTCGGCGTCCCGGTCTGGTCGACCGACCGGGAGGTGATCCGGGCCGCCCGCCGGCTGCTCTCGGCAACCGCGCGATGCGGGCGGGTGCTGCGTGCCGAGCGCCATGCCTTCTTCCGGCAGATGCTGGAGTTCCACCACTGCGAGCAGGAGCTGGTCCGCGAGTACCGGCTCTGACCCCGCGGGCTCCCGCCGACGCGGGAGCCTCGTTTCCTGATTTCCCGAGTTCCTCATGCCGCGCGCCGGCGGTTTCCGTTCCCGGCCAGCGGAGATCGCCATGGGCGATCGCAGTGATCTGTGGACAGGCGGGGGATCGACGGGCCGGGGCCCGCTCACCCCCGCCTGACGACTTCGCCATCTTGGACGTCCGCCCAGCATCCGGGCGACCGCGCGTCAACCGGCAAGCGGCGGCCAAGGCCGCCGGCTCCGCCGCCCCCGTGTCCTCGCCTGCGGCTGCGGGCCGCGCCAAGGGCGCCTCCGCCCGGTTGACCCGCGCCCGCCCAGCCGCGGGTCGGGCAATCGCCCTCCCCGCTCTGCCTTCCCCGGAAATGCGGGGCGCATTTCCGGTCGGCAGACCGGGGCGGCTCCGCCCGAACGGCGGATCGAGGGCAGAGACCCCCGGCCGCTCCACCACGAAGGAGACCGGTTCCCATGCGGACGCACTTCACCTTTCTCGCCAGCTCCTACCACGGCTGGATCATCGTCACCCCGGACGAGCTCGCGGCGGTCGGGCTCACCGAGGTCGACATCACCCCCTACAGCTACCGGCACGGCGACCACCTCGGGCTCGAGGAGGACGAGGACGCCCAGACCTTCCTCGCCGCCTACAAGGCCCGCTTCGGCCGGGAGGCCGAGATCATCGACGACCTCGGCTCGTGCGAGGCGTGGGAGCGCTTCGGCAAGCGGCCGTGCCACTGAGGGAGGGCGGAGCCATGAACATGCACGCCCCTGCCCTGCGTCGCCGCCTCTCCGACATCGTCGAGGAGTACGACGCCAAGCGCGCCGGCATCCCCGAAGCGCTCGCCGCCTACGGCCGCGTGGTCGCCGAACTCTCCGCCGCTGCCAGCATCGGGACCGTCTACGGCGGCCCCCTGCTGCGCGACAGCTCCGGCCCCGCGCCGTGGGCGATGGAGGCCGCCCTCCTGAAATCCGCGTGGCGCCACGTCTACGAGGGCCTTGCCGTCGCCGAGATCGCGTCGGCCGCCGACAAGCGCCGCTTCGAGCAGATGCTGGAGAAGCCGCCGGCGTTCACGCTCGTGGAGATCCGGGAGCGGTTCGGCGACTACCTCCTGAACCCGCGCCACCACATCCTCCGCGGCCTCGCCGAAGTGTTCTGCGGATTGGATCCGGCCTACCGCTCGCACTCCAAGGTCAAGGTCGGCGTCGCCGGCCTGCCGAAGCGGGTCATCCTGCAATCCGTCGGCGACTATGGCGCGTGGGGGACCGACCGGCTCCGCGACGTGCTGAACGCCCTCGCCTATCAGCGCCTGCCGCTCGTCACCTGGCCGGAGCTGCGCGCCCTTCTCGACGACGGGGAGGCCTGCCTCGCCGGCAAGGAGATCCGGCCCGGCTACGGCGAGCCGTTCCGCACCGTGGCGCGGGGCGTGCGCCTGCGGCGCTTCGCCAACGGCAACGGCCATCTTTTCTTCGAGGAGCCGACGCTCCGCGACATCAACCGGGCGCTGGCCGAGTGGTATGGCGAGGTTCTGCCCGATGTCGAGGAGGAGGAGGCGTCGGGTCGGCCGCGCGCCGTGACGGCGGTGGCGCGGGACCTGCAGTATTACCCGACCCCTGCCCCGCTGGCGCGGCGGATCGTCGAAGGACTCGGCCGCATCGGCGGTGAGCGGGTGCTCGAACCCTCCTGCGGCTGTGGTCGCCTGCTCGACGCGCTGCGCGCTGCCGGCGCCGATCCCTTCGGCATCGAGGTCGACCCCGCCCGCGCCGCGCAGTGCCGGGAGAAGGGACACGTCGTCCAGTGCGCGAACTTCCTCGAGACGGCGCCAACCGGTGACTACGACAGGGTGGTGATGAACCCGCCCTTCTACGGCACCCACTACGCCCGCCACGTCGAGCACGCGCTGCGCTACCTGCATCCAAACGGCGTCCTCACCGCGATCCTGCCGGCGACGGCGCGCTATGACCACGGCCTCCTGAGCGGCTCCTGGGAAGACCTGCCCGTCGGCGCCTTCAGCGAGAGCGGCACCAACGTCAACACCTGCGTCCTGACGCTGCGCCGGCCTGCCGAGCTCGGTTGAGCTCGCCCTCGGGGCGGGGTCCCTCCCCTGCCCCATTTTCGTCGTTCAAATATCTACCGTGTTCCCCCGGTCAACGTCTGGGCGCAACGGCAGCATGGGCAAAGAGCGTGGAGACCCCAAATATCGGAACGCTCTTTGCCCATGCGGGCCCTTTTCCTCAGGTTTCTCTGGGATGCTCCATTTCCGGAGCGGATATCCCGCGGTGCTTGTCCGGAAAGGGCGGAAAGCTGTCGTTCGCGCGGGCGTTCGGCCGGATGCTCCGGCGCCGAGATCCGGTCATTCACGTCGACGCGTCAAGCCGACCGCCTGCGTGGCGCCGCCGTCTCCGCAGCGGCGTCCGAAAGTGTGCGGGACTTCCCGGCCGGTTGCCCGCACCTACCGACCGCGTCAGAACCGCCAGGTCAGCTTGAAGGCGCCGGACTGGGCCGTGTAGCCGTCGGCGTAGGCGCCCTGGTACTCGGCGGTCAGGTCGAGGTTGCCCTTGCTCATGACCGTCACGCCGGCGCCGAAGGTCGCGACGGTGCTCGGATTGTCGACCTCGGAGGAGAAGCCGCCGGCGCTGCCGGGCGCGTTGCGGAAGCGCGCATCGACCGTCCAGTCGTTGCCGGAGGCGAAGCGGACACCGGCGTTGGCGAAGGGGCGCAGCACGGTTCCGTCGCCGAGATCGAAGCGCGTGCCGATCTCGACCGCGGGGGTCGCCGACAGCACCCAGGCGTCGCTCGAGTCCACGCTGAGGCCGAAGTCGCCGGCGCCGGTCTCGTCGTAGCCGCCGAGGCTGATCCAACTCGCGTCGAGGTCGAGGCGCGGGCGGAGGTAGAAGCTGTCGTAGGGGAGCTCGTAGGCGATGCGGGCGTGAAGGCCAGCGTTGCGGGCGTCGGGCGAGCCCTTGGCGCGGAAGCTCTCGCCACCGACGGTGACGCTCCGCACGGTGTCGAAGCTGCCGAAGCCGAGGTCGACCGTCGCGGAGGCGAGGAGCGGCCCGGAGAGGTACTTGACCCCGAAGCCGGCGAGCCAGCTGTCGCCGTCGGCGGAGGCGCCGAAGTCGTCGCGGAGGCGGCTCCCCTCCCAGCCGACCGCGCCGGTCAGGAAGAGGCCGTTGTCGAGCCGGCGCTGGCCGCCGAACTGCATGAGCGTCGCGTCGTTGTCGAAGCCTGCCGCGTCGCTCGCGCCGTCATGGTCGAGATGGGCAGAGGACGCGCGGGCCCAGACGCAGTCGGTCTCGCCGAGCATCAGGCCCGCGCCGTCGAAGACCGGGCAGCTCTGCATGTTGGCGACGAAAAGGCGCGAGACCTCCATCCGGGTGGTGGCGATGGCGCCGACCTGCCGGCTCGCCAGCCGGTCGAGCGTGGCGGCGTAGTCCGCGGCGCCGCCGACGCCCGCGAGGGCGGCGAAGCCGGTCGCCATCGCCTCGGGCCGGTCGCCGTCCCAGACCCGCTGGAGATGGCCGGCGAGGCTGCGCCGGTCATGCGTGAGCGCGCCCTTCGCGAAGTCCGCCGAGGGAGTGATGGTCAGGGCGTCGCCCTCCGCCTTCGGCGTGAAGTCGAAGAGGTAGGCGCCGGTGGCGTCAGCCATCCCGGCGGCCCTGTCGAGCGCGCCCGCCGTGAGGACCGTGACCTTGCCCGGGACCAGTGTCTCGGGCAGGACGATGACGCCACCGCCGATGCTGGCGGTGCCGGAGACCTCCAGCCGGTCGGCCACGCCGGCGGCAAAATCCGCACCGATCACCAGCCGGCTGCGGGATCCGGCGACGAGATCGCCGGTGAGAGTCGTCGCCCGCGCGCCGGCGGTCAGGTCGAGCGTCCCCCGGTTCGTCAGCGTCCCGTCGCCGAGATCGACGGCGGAGAGGGACACGTAGGTGCCGTCGTTGGTGAAGCTCGACGCCATGACGTTGCCGGTCATGGCGGCGCCCGCCTCGTTCGTCACCGCGACGCTGCCGGCGTTCACGTAGACCGCGTAGCCGCCGCTCGACTCATGGGTGTTGATCACGCCGTAGTTCTGGACCGTGCTGCCCGCGCCCGCGTTCAGCACGTAGATCGCCGCCGCGTCCGAGCCGAATTCGTCACCGCCCCAGACCGCGCCGGTCGAGTTCACGGTGACGTTCACCGTCCCGCCCGCGCCCGATCCGCCGTTGTCTGCGCCGCCCGTCGACTGGGCGATGATCCCGGCCGAGGCGGGGCCGCGGGCGTCCACCGTGCCGTTCACGGTGACGGTGACGGAGCCGCCCGTGCCGCTGCCGCCGGCCGAGCCGACGAAGGCGCCGTTCTTGTTGGCGATCCAGCCGCCGCCGCCACCGACGGACTGCGCGATGATGCCGGGCGCGTTGCCGGCGCCGCTCGTGGTGGTGATCGTCGCGCCCTGGTCCACCGTGACCGTGACGTCGCCGCCGTCGCCGGTGTAGCTGCCGCTGCGCCCCATGGTCGTCTTCTGCATCGTCCAGCCGATGTCGCCGGCGATGCCGCCCGAGCCGCCGACCGACTGGGCGAAGACCCCGACGCCGCCCTTGCCCGAGGTGGTGATGTCGTCGCCGACGGAGACGATCACGCCCTGGTTCGAGTCGGGGTCCGTCGAGCTGCCGGGGTTGACGTAGCCCGACTTCGAGCCACGCCCGAGGAAATCGAGCGCCGTCGTGCCGAACGGCTTGCCGCCGAGGGCGAGGCCGCCGCCGCCCGCGACCGACTGGGCGAGGATGCCGATGCCGTTGTCGCCCGAGGTGGTGATCGTGCCGCCCGTGGTGGTGGTGACGAGCGCCGCGCCCGAGAAGCGCGAGGTGTTGTCCCGGCCGTTTCCGAGGATCATGTCGATGACGAAGTCCTTCGACAATGCGGCGGAACCGCCGTTGCCCGAGCCGCCGTAGTTGTCGAGGTCGGTCGCCAGCGTCTTGATGATCCCGCCGCCGCCCGAGACCGACTGCGCGATGATGCCGTAGCTGTCGTGCCCGCGGGTCTCGAGCGCGCCCGAGCTCATCACGCTCGCCGCCTCGGAGATGCCGGTCTCGCCGGCCGAGCCGCCGAGCCCGATCGGGATGCCGATGCTGTCGTCGCCATTGCTGTTCTTCGTGGTGGGCGTGGCGCTGCCGCCGATACCGCCGCCCGAGCCGACCGATTGGGCGACGATGGCGTTGGCGAGTGCGCCGACGGTGTAGACCTCGCCCGAGTTCTGGACGATGGCCTGGCCGCCGTTGGAGGAATTGGAGGTCGAGCCCGAGCTCCCGCCGCCGGTGCCTCCCACGACGACGACCCCGGAAAAGTCCGAGGAGGAAGCGGTCGAGGCCGCGCCGCCCTTGCCGCCGCCGCCGCCGATCGACTGCACGACGATGCCGTCGGACTGGTGGCCCATGGTCCCGATCGTGCCGGTGTTCGTCACCGTCATGTAGCCGGCCGCGCCGCCCTTGCCGCCCGAGCCGCCGATGGCGACGCCGAGGGCGGTCGAGGTCGTCTCGTTGTCGTCTTCCTGCTCGCCGCCCGAGCCGGCCGCGTCGTCGAGTGCATCGACCGGATCGTCGTCGCCGAGGCCGGTTACGCTGGCGTTGCCGAGGAGGCCGTTGACCACGTTCATCACGTTGCCGAGGCCGGCATAGTTGGCGAGCGCGCCCGCGCCCTCCTTGGCATAGGTGCTGGCGATGCCGCCGAACACGTCGGAGACGTCGTCGTCGTCGCCGTTCGAGCCGTCGTCGTTCGACTTGGCCGAGCCCATCGAGGAGGCGCCCTTGCCGCCCGCCCCGCCGCCGCCGCCGATCGACTGGGCGAGGATGCCGGGTGCGTCGGCCCCGAAGGTCGCGATGGTGCCCGAGTTGGTCACGCCCGAGTTCGAGCCGTTGTAGAAGGTGTCGCCGCCTTCGCCGCCCGAGCCGCCGAGGGTGACGCCCGCGGTGACCGTCGCGCTGTTCGAGGCCGCCGCGCCGCCCCCCCGCCCGCCGCCGCCGCCGAGCGTCTGCACGACGATGCCGTGGGCGCCGTCGCCGAGGGTGATGATCGAGCCGCTGTTCGTCGCCACGGCGTCATACCCCTCGCCGCCGCCGCCGCTCGAGCCGCCCATGGTGATCGTCGCGGAGAAGCTCTTCTCGACATTGGTCGAGGCCTTCGAGTCACCCGACCCCCCGGAGCCGCCCCCGCCGCCGATCGACTGCACCAGCATCCCGTCGGCCGACTCGCCGGTCGTGATGACGAGGCCGTTGTTCACCGCCGTCACGTCGCCGCCGTCGCCGCCGCCGCCGCCCTTGCCGCCGTGAGTCACCTCGGCCTGGAAGTTGAAGCCGCCGCCATTCGCCGTCGACGCGCCGCTCGCGTCGCCGCCGGTGCCGCCGCCGCCGCCGATCGACTGGCCGACGATGCCGATCGCCCCGTTGCCCGAGGTGGCGACGAGGCCCGAATTCTGCAGGTAGACCGTGTCGCCCGAGCCGCCGCTGCGGCCGGAGCCGCCGGTCGAGAGGGTGAGCGACAGGCCGGGGAGGTCGCCGCCTGACTCCACCTGGCTCTTTGCTGTCGAGGCGCCGCCCGCGCCGCCGCCGCCGCCGATCGACTGGCCGCGGATGCCGAAGCTCTCGGCGCCGGTCGTCACGATGCTGCCGGCGTTGTTCTCGCCCCGGGCCGCGTTGACCGTGCCGCCGTCGCCGCCCAGGCCCCCCGTGCCGCCGACCGAGATCGAGGCGCCGTAGAAGGCCGAGTAGCTCTGGCCGTAGGCCGACCCGCCGGCGCCGCCGCCGCCGCCGATCGACTGCATGGCGACGCCCGAGGCATGGACGCCCGCGGTGGTGATCGTGCCGTTGTCGAGGTTGGCCGCATAGGCGTCGGAGCCGGCGCCGCCGTTGCCGCCGGTGCCGCCGATCACCATGCTGACCACCGCCCCGCCGCCGGTCGCGTCGCCGCCCGTCCCGCCGCCGCCGCCGACAGACTGGGCGACGAGCCCGGAGGACGAGTTGCCGAAGGTCACGACCCTGGAATTGGAGAGCGCCACGCTGACGGCCGCGCCGTTCGAGCCGTCGCCGCCCGCGCCTCCGACCGCGAACCAGCCGTTCGACGACGGCCCGATGCCGCCCGAGCCGCCGATCGACTGGGCGAGCACGCCCGGCGCGGTGTCGGAATCCCCGGCCGTGAAGCCGCTCTGGATGTCGGCGCCAGTCCCCGTCACCGTCACCGTGTCGGACGTGCCGCCGTTGTTGCCGTCGCCGCTCGTCGGGTTGAACGACCAGTCCGCCGCGCCGCGTGGCCGCCGTTGCCGCCGACATTGCCGAGCGACTGCGCCAGCACGCCCGGCGAGGCCGTGCCGACCGCCGTGCGCACGAGGCCGTTCACCTCGACGCTCACCGCCCCGGCGTTGCCGCCCTGGCCGCCGGTGCCGCCGATCTCGCCGCCGCCGCCCTTGCCGCCCTGGCCGCCGAGCGACTGGACCCAGAGGCCGGCCTGGTTGATGCCGTAGCCGTGGACCTCGCCCCCGGCCGCGAGGGTGACGCTGACGTCCTGGCTGCTGCCCCCGTTGCCGCCCTGGCCGCCCTGGCCCGAGCCGCTGCTTTCCCCGGCGCCGCCGCCGCCGCCGCCGCCCCCCATCGAGGCGATGTGCACGCCCGCCGTCTGGCCCTGGAAGTAGCCGTTCAGGATGACATCGACCGTGCCGCCATCCCCGCCCGGCCCGCCGTCGCCGCCGAACTTGTTCGAGGTTCCGCCGTTTACCGCCCCGCTGCCGCCGTTGCCGCCGACCGACCAGATGTCGGCGCCGCGCCCGTTGTCGGAGACGAAATTGCCGCCGGCCGTCACGGTCAGCGTGCCGCCGTCGCCGCCAGTCCCCGCCGCGCCGATCACGCCGCCGTTGTCGGCGCCGAGCGCGCTGGCGCCGCCGGCACCGGCGGTCGAGTTGACGGTCAACCCGCTCGCGATGCTGCCCGAAGCGCCGGCGACGGCGGCGCTCCCGTGCGACGGGCTCGCGACCGTGAAGGTGATCGCGCCGCCGTCTCCGCCACGGCCGCCATTGCCGCCCTGGCCGTTGTTCGTGCCGCTGTCGCCCCGGTTGCCGCCCGCGCCGTCGCTGCCGACGGCGGAGACGTTCACCGGCGAGTAGTAGAAGGTGCCGCCCGGCCCGGTCACCACGTCGTCCTGGTAGGTCGCCGGCGTGTCGAGCGTCGAAGTGATCGCCGGCCCGGTGTTCCCCGGCCCGCCCGAGGCGCCGGTGCCGCTCGCCGGCGCCGCGGCCGCGCCCTCGGTCGCGATCATGCAGGCAGGCCCCTGCATGACGCAAGGATTGCCGCTGTCGGCGAAGGCAGGCCACCCCGCCGCGGCGGAGACGAGGGCAGAGGTTGCGAGCAGGCGCGCGAGGGCGGCCGGCCGGGACATGGGTCGCATGGCTTCTCTCCAGGATCGGGTTTGGTCGGGTTCTACCGCGCTTCGTCGGCGCAGGCCTTCGCCGGGCGTCTCAAGTTTGGTCCGCGCGTCTCGACTTGCGGGCTATGGCGGCGGCCGTCAGCCGCGGCCGTCTGCACCGGGCAGGAGGCCGCCGGTGCCGGCCGGGTAGCCTGCCGCGGCGAAGGCGCGGGCCTTGGCGGCGAAGTAGTCGCGCACCCAGGCGAAGCGGTCGCCCGACTTCGAGAGGCCGACGGTGTCGGCGATGCTGGCGAGGCTGATGGTCCTGCCGCCGGCGGCCCAGTTGCCTTCGGTCACCTCGTCGAGGATGACCTGGATGCTGTGCCCGTCCTCCGGCGCCGCCCCGATGGTGGCGAGGATCGCGGCGGTCACGTCGGCCTGCACGCCGCTCTTGGTCGGCTGGTCCATGTAGCCCTCGGGGATCGAGACATGGACGAGGAAGGCGCCGGACGGCGAGACGTGGGTTCCGTCCGGGCGGCCGCCGACGAACCAGAAGCCGGCGGGGACCTCGGTCAGCAGCACCGTGGCGAAGGCGCGGCCGCCCTCGGTGTTCGCGCCCCCCTCCATCTGGATCATCACCTCGGTCAGCCGCCCGGCCAGCGCCTGGCGGGCGGCCGCGTCGAGGCGGCCGGCGGGGTAGCGGACATCCATGATCGGCATCTCAGTGCTCCGTCTCGGCGGCGGGCGCGAAGGCCAGCGCCCGCCGGCAGGTTTGCGACTTGCAGGTCGCCCGGTTCGGGCAGGGCTGGACCTCCGCCTCGGCCGCGGCGAGGGCCACGACCGCCGGCAGCGGCGCGGGGGTCGCCGCGCGTTCAGTGGTCGGCGTCGGCATGGACCTTCTCCCATTCCTTGATCCGCGCGTCGTCGATCATCGCGGTCTCGACGATCAGGATGTCGGTCTCGTCCTCGACGGGTTCGATGGTGAAGCTGCCGGTCTCCCAGACGCCCAGGCTGTCGCGCCGCCCGAGCGTCACGTCGCCGATCCGGGCCGACCCCTCGAGCACGAAGACATAGGCGCCGTGGCCCGCGGTCTTCAGCGCGTAGTCGAAGCTGCCGCCGTCATCGGCGACGAGCCGTGAGGTGCGGAAGTCCTGCGGCATCGGCAACGCGCCGTCGGCGAGGCCGACGAGTTCGACGATGTGATTGCGCCGCTTGCGGAAGTCGAAGTGCGCCCGGTGGTAGGAGGGCGGCAGGTAGAGCTGCTCCGGGATCACCCAGACGTAGATGATGTTGGTGTCCTCGCCGGTGACGCTCAGCTCGCAGTGCTTGCCGCCCGAGCCGGCGGAGAAGACGTAGAAGTCCCCCGCCTGCAGGTTGTCGACCATGCCGCCGCCGGCGGTGTTGATGTGGGTGAGCTGGCCCGAGAGCACGAAGGCGCAGATGGCGAAATTGTGGTGCGGGTGCATGTTGTAGCCGACGCCGTTGCCGCGGAAGACCTCGTCGCCGAAGACTCGCATCGGGCCGAAGCCCGGCCGGCCGCTCTGGTACTGGTTGAAGTTGAAGCTGGACTCGCGGGTGATGAAACCGTCCGGGTGCCCGGCGAGGTAGGAGGCGCGCGACCCGTCGGAGCGCAGCGTCTGGTGGCCGCGGTCGGCGGCGCGGAGAACGAAGGAATTCATGGCTGTTGCCTCCTGTCAGGCGCGCTGCGCAAGATCGGGGCCGCCCTCGGCATAGCCGATCACGACCATCTCGAAGAGGTGCTTGGGCGTGCCGCAATCGGGGCAGACCCAGCTGTCGGGGATCTCGGCCCAGCGGGTTCCGGGCGCGAGGCCGTGCTCGGGCAGACCGAGCGCCTCGTCGTAGGAGAACCCGCAGCCGAGGCACATCAGCCTCTGGAACGGCGGCTGGTCGGTCATGGCTGGTTCCTTTCAGGATCAGGGGTCAGAGGCCGACGGCGAAGGCGAGCAGGAGCCCGCCGACGAGCCCGACATTCACGATGAACTCCGAGCGCATCCACATCCGGTCGGTGCCCTCCGCCCGCCAGAAGGCGAGGAAGGAGAGGCTGGCCGCGACCGTGAAGGCCGCGAGGCCGAGCGCCGCCCAGGGCCGCAGCGGCCCGAGCGCGAGGCAGAGGCCGGTGGCGATCTGGAACGCCGATACGCCGGCCAGCAGCGGCCCTGCCGCGGGCCAGCCGTGGCTCGCGACCATGGCCTTCACCGCCGCGAAGTTTCGGAAGTGGTCGACGCCCGCGAAGACGAAGATCCCGCCCATCAGCAGGCAGGCGAGCGTTGCGGCGATGTCGGTCATGGGCGGGCCCCGGCTGGACTGGATGCGCCCCGAGTCCTACCGGAACGGGGCGCGCAAGGCTTTGCACCCGCGTCTCAACCCTGTTCCGCCCGTCTCAAATCCGCAGTCTTCGGCCGGAGCCCCGCCCGCATAGCCCGAATGCGCGGGCCTCCTCCGCTGGCCGATCCTGCGGCTTGAGACGCGCAGACCGGACTCGAGACGCGGGAGAAGCCGGGCGGCCCGCGCGGGGGCTGCGATGGCTGATCCTGCCTTGCATGCCGCGGAAACGAAGGATCAGCCGCCGAGGCTGCGCAGCCATCGCTCGTAGGCGAGGCGTTCGTCGTTGACCGGGCCGGGCGGGGGCAGGCCCGCGGCGCCGCCGCCCGTCTCGCTCGGAGAGAGCCCGTAGCGCGCCTTGTAGGCCCGGCTCATGTGGCTCTGGCTGGCGAAACCGTGCTCCTCGGCGAGCCGGCCGAGGTGGTGATGCCGCGTCGGGTCGAGAAGCTCGGCATGGATGCGCGCGAGCCGCCGCGCCTGCGCGTAGGCCGCGACCCCGCCGAGCGGCTGCATCACCCGGTAGAGCGTCGCCCGGCTCATGTGGAACGCCCGGCACAGCCGCTCCTGGCTGAGGTCCGGGTCGAGCAGATGCGCCTCGACATAGGCCGTGATCCGCCGGCGCAATGCGTCCTCGACCGCGCCGCGCCCCTCGCCGCCCGCGGGGACGGCCCCCGACAGGGCCGCCGCGAAAAGCTGCAGCGTCGCCCGCGCCAGCGCCGGCGCGGCGGCGGCGGCGGGCGCGTCGGGCGCGGCCAGCGCGCGGACGAGCCCGGTCATCTGGTCGCGCAGCAGGGCCGCGAGCGGCCCCCCGACGGCGCGCCCGTGCAGGTCCGGCGCGCCGGGCAGCAGCGCCTCCACTTCGGGTCGCGACAGGTAGAGCACGATCGTCTCGCTGGCCTCTTCGGATCGCTGCCCGCCCGCCCGGGAGAGGTCGGTGACAATCAGCCCGCCCGGCCGGACCAGCTGCCGCCGTTCCCCCGCCTCGACGCCGACGACCCCGCCGGAGACCGAGAGGTGGAGCTTGTAGCCGGCCGCGCCCGATCGCCGGATCACCTTCTGCGTGCGCTCCGCGCGCAGCGCCGAGTAGCCGCCGTGGGCGGCGACCACCGGACCGAGGTTCCAGACCGTCGTCCGCACCGCCACCGCCTCGGGCGACAGGCTGTCATGCGGCCGCGTGTCGTGCACCGAGGCGATCGCAGCGCGCCAGGCCTCCAGCCGGTCGCTTGGCGCGAGCGCGCCCGAGTCGAAGCGGAGGGACGGGATCGAAGGCGGCGGATCGTCCTCCACGCCGGGGGAACCTCTGCGATCTGAGACGCCGGCGCCAAACTTGAGACGCGGGGAGCAAGCGGCGCCGGTCCCCCTGCATTAGAGATGACGCGAGGTCCCCGCCCGGGGTCGAAGCTACAGGATCGATCCAGCCGTGAAAACCTCTGCGGAAGCGCGCAGGCCGACGCACGATTCCGCCTCGACGGCCGGGCTGGCATGACCCGTTGCGCCACGCTCCCGCGGATCTCCGAGGCGGACTTTGTCCTCGTCCTGACCCGCGGCCGCCTCGTCGCCGTCCTGACCGAGCCTCCGACCGCCCCCGACGCCCCTGCCCGCCTCGCGCCGACCCTCCATGCCCTCGGCGCCGGTTCGGCGGGCCTTGGAACGGCGATCCTCCTCGGCCCGGCCTCGGCGGTCGCTGACCTCAGCTTCGCTCCCTGGCCCGGTGCGTCACAGCCCCATACGGGAGCGGACCTCGATCATCTCGCCGTTGCGGCCGCACTGGCCTCCCGCCTCGTCGGACGGGTCCTTGCCGAGCCCGTGGTGCAGGTCGCTGTGCCGCCCGGCCGGGACCTGCTGCACCTTGTGCCGCCGCGCTGCTGGTGGCACGGGACCTGGCGCATCCACCGCCGCGGGACGACCGCCCGGGTCGCCGCCCGCCTGCTCCTCCACGGCGCTCTCGTCCTCGGATAGGAAGCGCCGCTTCGGGACAGGGGTGGCCAGCAACGGCTGCTTTTCGGTGAGGCAAAGCGAGATCCCACCCCTTGCACGAACGGCCGCTCAGGGCCGACCGATGCCTTAGGGTCCTAGGTTCACGGCCTCGACGGGCACCGAAAGGATACTTTTAACAGGACCGCGCCCCCCTTGCCGGCTCACCGGTCTTCAGCACGGCGTTCAGGATCACGATGAGCTTCCGCATGACTGCGGCGATGACGACCTTGGAGGGCTTTCCGGCTGCTTTGAGCCGTGCCGCGAACGCCTTCATCCCCGGATCCCAGCGCAACGCGCTCAGCGCGGCCATGTAGAGGTTCGCTCGGACCTCCCTTCGCCCTCCCGTAATCCTTCGCTGACCTTGCGTCTTCCCTGAGTCCTGGGCGTGCGGGGCGAGTCCGACGATCGCAGCCGCTTCTCCTTTCGTCAGCGATCCCAGTTCGGGCACGTAGGCCAGACACGCCGCGGCCGTGGCGGCGCCGATGCCTTTGATGGACTGCATCAGGCCGGACTTGTGACGAAACGTCGGCGTCGCCGAGATCAGCGCCGCAATCCTGGCATCCAGCTCCGCGATTTCCTCGCTCAGAATGAGCACGTGGCGATTCAGGGACAGGATGATCGCCTCGATATGGGCATGCTCGATCCGGTTCTTCTCGATCCGAACCATCTGGGCGAGGTCGTCACGCCGACGGCGCAATGCGCGCAGCTCGAGGGTCTCGGGGCTGGGCGGCTCCCAAAGGCGGAGATCATCGGAGCGCTGCGCGAAGAGCGCGAGCATCCTCGCGTCGATGGCGTCGGTTTTGGCGGACAAGCCAAGGTACTTGGCGAAGCTTCGGGTTCGCGACCCGTGCGCACGGTGGACAGGCAGGTCCAGCGCGACGCAGCAGAGCAGGAGCTGGCGCTCGTACCCTCCCGAAGCCTCACAGATGACGAAGGCGGATCGCTCGCCCGTCAGCTTCTTGAGCAAGGCAGTGATTGCCGATTCGGTATTGACGATCACGGTCTGCCGATCGTCGGGGAGTACATGCACTGTCAAACTTGCCTTTGATACCTCGAAGGCAATGATCTGATCCCTGCTCGTCTCTTTGAAGTCGCCGTCCATCAAGTCGTCCTGATCCTCGATTATGTCCGGCCGCGAGGGCCCTTCTACCGTTCGGATGGCCGGATGCAGGTGGCGGGTGGCGAGATATTTTTCGACCGCTCGGGTCATTCCTCGGGGAGGCCCGCCCGCCACCAGCGCTTAGGATGGCCCTCCGAAGCGCCGACCGCCCCCAACGTCGGCGTCGCCGTCGTCGGAGGCAATGGCCAACACATAATCCTCGGGGGGTGCCGGGGGGCAGACGGCCCCCCGGCTTCGACATCCACCCGCGATGCCGGCGGAAACCCGGCGCGTGGGCTGCGGAGATCGCCGGTGGCGATCGAGGGGTTTGCTGGCGGGCGGCGGCTCGACGGGCTTTTGGCCCGCTCGCCGCCGCCCGGGTCCCGCTCCGGCCGCGCGCACCGCTTGTTAGGGGATCGCCGGCGAGGATCGGCGGAGACAGAATGGCGAGGAAGCGGCAGTGCGCATCATCGAGTTCGTGGCACAGGCGTTGACGGCGGTCAGCATCATGCTGACGCTTGGTCTGCCGGCGGGCGCGACCGAGGCGGTGCGCCGCGACGCCGAGATCATCGGAGTCGCCAGCGTGATCGACGACGACACTCTCGAGATCCACGATCGGCGGATCCGCCTCGACGGGATCGACGCGCCGGAGTCGGCGCAGCTCTGTCTTCGCGAAGGCCGGAAGGAGCGCTGCGGACAGAGGTCGGCGCTTTTCCTCGCCGATCTGATCGGGCACGGGACGGTGCGGTGCGTTCCGCACGACGTCGATCGCTACGGGCGGGACATCGCGACCTGCTGGCTTGGCGACGTGAACCTCAACGAGGAATGGCCGCAGCCGGTCAGGCGGTGGCCTACCGGAAGTATTCGAAGCGGTACGTCGTGGCCGAGGGTGAGCGAAGGCGGCAGGGCTCGGGATCTGGTCGACCCGGTTCGAGATGCCGTGGAACTATCGCCGGGCGCATTGGCGAAGGCGCGAGGCCGGCATTGAGCGGTTGCACCGGGATGCCCTAGGATCCGGCCCGGGGAGCTGGGGGGCGGCAAGAGACTACGATTGCGGCGATTTCTCGACGCAGGCCGAGGCGCAGCGGGTCTACGAGGATGCCGGTCCGGGAGACCCCTATCGGCTCGATCGCGATCATGACGGGGTCGCCTGCGAAACCTTGCCCTGACAGCTACACCAGGGCGCGTCCCGGCGACGGCCGGGACCGGGCTCTACTCGGCCGTGCCGGCCTCCCCGAGCCGGCAAGCCGTCTCGGCCCATTCGGGTGACGATCCCTCGCGCGAGCCCCCTGCCCTGCCCCGAGTGCGCATGGTCGAAACGTCGGCCGGATCCAGTCGTCCGGTCCGGTGCTCAACGTCACCTTGGGGGTCCGGCCAGCCGGTGCGAAGAGTCTTCGAGTGGGCTGACGCCGGGTTGGTCGATCGGGCGCGATGGTTCGCCTCTTGGCTCCGGACGGCGTGCTCGACGGTGCCTGTGACGACGGATTCCTCGGCGATGCCGATGGCGCCTTCAGCCGGAGAATGCAGGCCGTAGACCGAGCCACGGTCAGCCTCCTGTTTCGCAGCGATGACACTCTCGCGGATCGCGGCCAGGGCGTGCCCGGCGCGGACGCGCCGGCAACCACGAATACGGCTTCCGCTTCGCGGACCCTCCGCATTCGCGGCTGCCCCCTGCCCTCTTCCGATCCGCCGGCCGGTCGTCACCGAAACAACGGAGGCTGACATGACCCGCTACGTTCTTACCGTCCCCTACACCTTCGAGCGCAACGGCCAGACCGAGACCCGCTTCCGCCGCGTCGGCGCGATCTTCGAGAACGCCCGCCGCGAGACCGGCGAGGTCTTCCTCTCGGTGAAGCTCGACTTTCCCGTCGCCGTCACCGAGTTCGTCGGCTTTCCGCCCCGGCCGGAAGACGACCCAGCCTCGGACGAGGTGACGCAGTCCTGACGGACCGGGAGGGCGGCTGACCGGCCGCCCTCTCCTTCGCTGTGCGACGGTGCGGATACACGGCAAAGCGGCAGAACGCCGATACGGCATAACGGCTGAGATCGCCAAGGCGATCGTGATGATCTCCGGCCAGGCCGGGGGATCGACGGGCCGAAGCCCGCTCACCCCCGCCCTGACGACTTTGCCATCCAAGACGTCCGCCCAGCATCCGGGCGCCCGCGCGTCAACCGGCAAGCGGCGGCCAGGACCGCCGGCTCCGCCGCCCCACCCGTGTCCTCGCCTGCGGCTGCGGGCCGCGCCAACGGGGCTTCTCCGCCCGGTTGACCCGCGCTCGCCCGGCCGCGGGTCGGGCAGCGCCCTCCCCGCTCTGCCCACCCGGGAAATGCGGAGAGCATTTCCGGTCGGTCGACCGGGAGGCGCCGCCCAGACGGCGGGCCGAGGGCAGAAGACCCCGACCGCTCCACCACGAAGGAGACGGACATGACCGGCAAGTTTGACGCGCAGCAGGAAGTGACGGACCGCATCATCGCGGCGATCAAGGCGGGCACGCCGCCGTGGCGGAAGCCGTGGACCGGAGATCGGGGCGGTGCGGCCTTTCCGCTGCGGGCCCGTGGCGAGCCCTACCGTGGGATCAACGTCATCCTGCTCTGGCTCGAGGCCGACGCCAAGGGCTACGCCTCGCCGCACTGGTTCACCTATCGGCAGGCGCAGGAGCTGGGGGCCCAAGTCAGGAAGGGCGAGAAGTCGGCGCCGGTGATCAAGTTCGGCACCTTCGACACCGACAAGGCCGAGCCGGCGAGCGAGGATGCCGCCACCCGCAAGGTGATGTTCACCAAGCTCTACCACGTCTTTAACGCCGACCAGATCGACGGGCTGGCGGAGAGTTACTACTGCCGGCCGGAGCCGGCCCGTGACCTCGGCACCGAGCCTGACGCCGAGCTGGAGGCCTTCTTCGCGGCAACCGGCGCAATCGTCGAGACCAGCGCCGACCCGCGCGCCTACTACAACCCGGTGGCCGATCGCATCCACATGCCGCCGGTCGGCACCTTCGAGTCCGCCGGCGCCTACTACGCGACCCTGGCCCACGAAGCGACGCATTATGCCGTAAGTCGGATTATGCCGACTTCGTAGGTACTCTGCTGAAAATACATGAGATGGGCGTCTTTGCGCCCGGCATAATCTGTCGCCCTAATGAAGCTCAAGGTACGCTGAGGATTCCAGTTGGGGTAGCGCGGTCGCGATCCGGTTTTCCGAATGCGGCTTTCGCGAACGGCGGCGTTGAAACCTTTATCGATCTCGCGACGGCGTCATTGGCCCTCGCTTGGATCGCGAGAGCGGATCACCGTTATGCAAGGTTTGCCATCCCAAGAACCAGACCAGCAGCTGCGCACCCGGCGAGAACCGTCACTGGGCCGAGCTTGAAGCGGAACACCGCGACAAGCGCGGCCAGCACCAAGGCCCCAGCAGACAGGTTCAGTGTGGACCAGACGGGCACATCGAGGTCGAGGCCGAAAGACGTGATCGTCTGCACCTCATCGAAAACAACATGCAGACCGAACCAGACCGCAAGATTCATGATCACACCCACGACGGCGGCCGTGATCGCGGTCAGGGCTGCTGTCAGCACTTTGTTGTCTCGCAAGCGCTCGATGAACGGGGCACCTAGGAATATCCAGAGGAAGCAGGGTGTGAACGTCACCCATGTCGTCAGCAGCCCGCCCAGCGTTCCCGCCATCAAGGGCGATATGCTGCCCGCATCGCGAAAGGCTCCCATGAAGCCCACGAACTGCGTCACCATGATAAGTGGCCCGGGCGTGGTCTCGGCCATGCCGAGCCCGTCCAGCATCTCGCCTGGAGCGAGCCAGCCGTAGTTCTGCACCGCCTCTTGGGCGACATAGGCCAGCACCGCATAGGCGCCGCCGAAGGTCATCACAGCCATGACGCTGAAGAAGCCCGCGATCTGGGCAAAGACATTGGCCGGACCGAACACGGCGAACAGCAGGGCGACAGGAGCCAGCCAGAGCAGGAGGAACACTGCCGATATGCGGAACGCCCAAGCCCGGTTGACCCGCGTGTGATCCGGCGACTCTTCGCCCAGCAGGGTATCGGCGTCATCGACCTGGACGCTACCCACCTTGCCGTGCCCGCCGCCACCATGGAATGCTGGCAGACCCGCACGTGCGCCAAAAAAACCGATCAGGCCGGCAACGAGGATGATGAGCGGGAAGGGAATGGCGAAGCCGAAGATGGCCACGAAGGAGGCGGCGGCGATGGCGACCATCGCGCCATTCTTCAGGGCACGCGAGCCGATGCGGATGACCGCCTGCACGACGATCGCGAGCACCGCCGCCTTGAGCCCGAAGAACAGCGCCTCGACTGGCCCGACATTGCCGTAAAGCGCATAGATCCAGCTCAGCGCCATGATCGCCGCGACGCCGGGCAGCACGAAGAGGACGCCCGCGATGATGCCGCCGAGGGTGCGATGCATCAGCCAGCCGATATAGACGGCGAGTTGCATGGCTTCCGGTCCCGGCAGCAGCATGCAGTAGTTGAGCGCGTGAATGAACCGCTTCTCGCCCAGCCAGCGCTGCTCTTCGACGAGGATGCGGTGCATGAGCGCGATCTGTCCTGCTGGGCCGCCAAAACTCAGCAGGCCAATGCGAGCCCAGATGCGGGTGGCCGAAGCAAGGGTTGGATATGCGCGGTCCTGCATCAGTCTGCCTTCGGCTTGTTGGTGGGCCAATTATGGGTCTCGTCGGTCGCGTCCCGTGCCCACCGATAAAAGGCGTCATAGAGGAGCATCCCGGCCTCAAGTTGTTCCAGATCGTCGGAATACATCCGCGACAAGCCGAGCGAAGCGGCAAGCAAACCGGCCGCCTCGGGTGCAAGGTCGAGCCGGGCGGTATCGGCGCCGCGCACGATGGCTGCAAGTCGGTCGAGCGCCGGAATGGTCAGGCCGAACTCGGCCAGCATTACGTCGAAGGTGCAGAGCTCGCCCCGATGGCTCCAGAACACGTCCTCGATGTCGAACGGCGCGGCGTTGTAGCGTTCGGAGACGCCGACTACCTCGGCGGGCGCCACGAACAGGATGATGGCGCGGGGATCCAGAAACCGCCTGATCAGCCACGGGCACGCGATGCGGTCAATCTTGGGGCGCGAGCGCGTGACCCAGATGGTGCGGCCCTGCGCGTCGCGCGCGGGCAGCTTCGCCGGATCGATCAGCGGCAGCCCGGCCGAGCGCCAGGCCTCGAACCCGCCGTCTAGATACTCCGAGGCGCAGCCCTCGGCGCGAAGCCAGGCGGCAGTGCCCTGACTGCGCCGGTGACCGGCCTGACAAACGGCGATCGAAGGCTGGCCGCCGAGCTGTGGCGCGAGGGCGGTAAGCGCCTGGTCGTCGATCCGGGTCGCACCGGGGAGCAATCGCGGATCAGAAGCGAAATCGTCCTCGGACCGCACGTCTAGCAGGAGCGGTGCGCGTGGGGTCCCGATGATACGGGCAAGCTTGTCGGATGAAATGGCATTGGGCGCAGGCATGTGCGTTCCTCCGTCGCCGGGGTTGAACAGGAACGCGATCTTCGGCTGGCGCCTCGTGGGGAGCTCGCAATCCCCATAATTTTAGATACGAAAGATCGGGTAGCCACGTCAAGAACTCTATATGCGGGTCAGCGTTGAAGAGGTGACGTGGAAATATTGTCTTGGCCGCGCATGCCCTCGGATGAAGATCGACTGGTCACAAAGCGGGGATTTGGCGCGAAGTTCTTTGCTTCATCAACATGGAGCACAGAAATGGAAAAATCCGATCATACATGCCTTGATCAGTATCTCGCAGCATTCGAAGAAAGCCTTGCGTCCAGAAACTACAAGCCGGATACGCTGAAAAATTATCGTTATTTGCTTCGACGCTTCGGTCGCCTGCTCGATGACGAGGCCATTGCACCGTCGGCGTTGACGCCAGATCTTGCTGTCGAATTGGGACGGCGATTGCCAGCGACACCGCAGAGCCAGATCAAGGTTCCCAATCTTGCCAGGCTGTTCGTCGCGCATCTGATTGAAATCGGCGTGGCGACACGACCGCCGCTGACACCTGCGCAGGCCGAGCGCACAGAGTTGCTGAGCAACTTTGAAACCTATCTCATCCGGCAGCGTGGTCTCAGCCCGCGCACGATCTATCATGTGCTCCGGTTCGCAGATCGCTTTCTCGATCATCGCTTCGGCGACAATATGCTCGATCTGCCGGCGCTGAACGTCGGGGATGTCGTGGCGTTCATGGAACACCTTCTGACGCGCAAGCGCCCGTTCCGCGACAAGACGCCGGCCACGCATCTGCGCAGCTTCTGCCAGTATCTGTTCGCGATGAGAGCGGCGGTGCAAAAACCGGCCACGGTAGCGGCGGGATAGTCCGGCCGCGGGCGGAGTAAAATCCGGCCACCTATTTCCCTTCTGCATTGAACGCAGGAGGGACAG